>CAOOJO010000089.1 GCA_948496895.1 uncultured Acetatifactor sp.
GAGATCTACACCTGAAGCTACACTCTTTCCCTACACGACGCTCTTCCGATCTTCTTCACGAAGAAGAAATTGGATTTGCTCCTGTCCTTCCCGGATACGCCCAGGGCCGTATACTCAGGGAATTTCTCGTGAATCTGGGACAGCAGGCTGTCCAGATCCTCATATCCGATATAGCCTTCCACGTCCATGCCTGTGGTATCCAGCTGGTCGAACACGTCCTTGCGCATATAGAGCGCTCCGCCATTGCCGGGAGCAGAGGGGATGGTGGGGATTCCGTACAGTTGGCCCTTATATTTTCCAGCTCCCAGGAAGGATTTCTCCTTGTCCTTTTCCAGCATGTCCTTGCCGTACTCGGCAATCAGGTCGTCCAGGGGCTGGAAGCCTCCCGCGTTGATCATGGACAGGTAGTCCTGGAATACGGTGCAGATGATGTCCACGTTCTCGCCTGAAGCGAACCACTTATTGTAGGTGGCAGCCTCGTCCGCATGGGCCACGGGCACCAGCGAGATATTGCAGCCAATCTTGGCCTGGGTCTGCTCGTTCAGGGCCGCCTCCACCCGATCCAGTCCGTCCGGTTCTACCCCCCCGGTGATGTAGGTCATCCTCACGGTGACGCCATCCCCGGAAGCGGCAGGCTGCTGTTCCTCGCTTTCCTCCTGGCTGCTCTCCTGGGAATCCTCCTGCTCCTGGGCGGACGATTCCTCCTGGGAGCTGTTGCCTGCGCCGGCGTCCTTCGCATTGTCCGGCGAACCGCAGGCTGTCAGCAGTGCAGCGCTCATGGCCACTGCGAGAATCTTTGTAAGCAATCTTTTTCTCATACTTTCCTCCTTCTGAAACTTGTTACTGTTACTCATATCTATAAATCACTTTCCTCAAAGCACGTGCGACACAGTGCGATACACGCAGCCTTCCAGAAAGCCATTTATCGGTGCGTCATCCCTTTACAGCCCCCAGCGTGATGCCTTTCACGAAGTACCGCTGGAAGAAGGGATAGATGATCAGCATGGGCAGCACCCCCAGCACGGCGATGGCCATGCGCGCCGTCAGGGTGGGGATGTCCGATTTATTGATGTAGAGCCCGCTGCCCGCCATGGACGTCAGCGCCGCGATATTGCTGTTGATGGCGTTGAGCACGTTCTGGATGGAATACAGCGCCGGGTCGTTCAGGTAATACAGCCCGTTGGTCCAGTTGTTCCAATAAGCCAAAGCCATCATCAGCCCCACCGTGGCCAGGATGGGCTTGGACAGGGGCAATACGATCAGCCGGAAGATCGACATCTCGCTGGCCCCGTCCAGCTTAGCGCTCTCAAGCAAAGATTCCGGTATGCTGGTGGCGAAGTAGTTCCGCACCAGCATCACCTGGAACGCGTTCACCAGCAGGGACGGCACGATCAGGGCCCAGATGGTATCCGCGATGTGCAGGTACTTGGTGTAGATCAGGTAGGTGGGCACCAGCCCGCCGTTGAAGAGCATGGTGAACACCACGAAGAAGTTGAAGAACCCTTTCCCCGGGATGTCCTTGGTCAGCCCGTATCCCAGCAGGGACGTGAGGGAAAGCCCCACCACCGTCCCTACCAGCGTGGTAAAAATCGTGATTCCGTATGCGCGGAAAATCATTGTGCTCTGCTGCATGATGTACTGATAGGCCTCTATGCTGAACACCGGCGGGATGAAACGGAAGCCTGATACCACCGCCGCCTTCTCGTCCGTCAGAGAGGAGGATATCAGCAGGATAAAGGGCAGCACCGCCGCCAGGCTCAAGATGGTCAGTACAATGTGCGCGATGATACGTATCCGTTTTTCGTCTTTTCCTGTCATGCTCTTCCTCCCCTAGAATAGTGCACTCTCTTTACTGTATCTGCGTACAATGGCATTGGCCGCCAGCACCAGCACGAAGCCCACGATGGACTGGTAGAAGCCTGCCGCCGAGGACAGCGAGATGTTGCCCTGCTGCATCAGCGCGTTGTACACATAGGTGTCAATGGTCTGGGTCACATCGTACAGCGCCCCCGAATTCCTGGGCACCTGGTAAAAGAGGCCGAAATCCGAATAGAAGATGCTCCCTATGTTCATGATCAGCAGCGTGATCACCGTGGACTTCAACAGCGGCAGGGTGATGAACCTGATCTGCTTCCACTTCCCGGCCCCGTCTATCCTGGCCGCCTCGTAGTATTCCTTGCTGATCCCCACGATGCTGGACAGGTAGATGACCATGGAGAATCCCACGCTCTTCCACAGATGGGCGAACACCAGGAGGAAGGGCCAGTATCTCTTCTCCTGATACCATACGATCGGCTCCTTCCCCAAAGGCGCCAGGATGCCCTGATTCACCATGCCGGTCTCTGCGCTTAAGAAGGCAAACACCAGGTAGCTCACGATGACCCAGGAGATCATGTAGGGGAGCAGGATCAATGTCTGGTACAGCCTGCTGGAGAACTTGGAGGTGATCTCATTGAGCAGGATGGCCACCGAGATGGACACCACCGTCCCCACCACGATGAAGGCCAGATTGTACAGCACCGTGTTCTTCGTCATGTTCAGGGCCTCGGAGGAGGCGAACAGGTAGCGGAAATTGGAGAATCCCGCCCAGTCGCTCCCCAGGATCCCCTTGTTCCAGTTGATTTTCTTGAACGCGATCACCAGTCCGAACATGGGCGCGTAATTGTTGATGCACAGATAGATGATCCCCGGCAGCATCATGCAGTAGATCGGCAGGGCGTTCCTCCAGTTCCTCTTCTTTTTCTTCTTCATCCTCGTCCCTTCCCTCCGTTAACGAATACCCATTAAAAAAAGCCACCGTAATTAGTACGGTGACTTTATTATATATGTTTTCACAAGAAATAATAGAAAATATTCGGTCAAAAATGGCATTTTGCCGTTCAATCCCTGGAGCCGTCCTTCATGTCCCCTGCTTTCTGCATGTATTCCCGGGGCGTCATCCCGTATTTCTTCTTGAACACCTTGGTAAAGTAGCTGTAGTTGTCATAGCCGCATTCATAGGCGATCCTGGAGACATTGGCCCGCCCTGCCTTGAGCAGCTGGGCCGCCAGGAACATCCTCTCGTCCACGATGTAGTCGCCTATCCCGATTCCCTCCTCCCGCTTGAACAGCTTTGAGAGATAATCCGCCGAGATGCAGAACTGCCTGGCCATCTGCTCCATCCGCAGATCCTCCTTCAGATGCGCGGTGATATAGGATTTCACCTGGCCGATCAGCTCCTTTTTGTTCGCGGTGGAAAGGCTCCCCTCCTGCTCCCCGGACATCTGCTTCATCCACTCCCTGCCGTAGGCCTGGTATCTGTGGTTCTCCTGGCTCTCCATGATCTCCTGCCGGACGCTTAAGAGCTTCTCCTCCAGCTGGTCATAGATGATGGGCTTTACGATGAAGTCCCTGCAGCCCAGGGACACCGCCCGCTTGGCATAGTCGAACTCCTCATGGCAGGTCATGATCATGCTCACGGCGGCGGGCTGCCTTTCCTTCACCCATTCCAGGAAGTCCAGCCCGGAGCCGTCCGGAAGCTCGATGTCGCAGAGCACCATGTCGATCCTGTTCAGGTCGAACTGCCTGACGGCAGTCTCCATGGAGGTGGCCTCGCAGACCATATCGATTCCGATTTCTTCCCACCTGACTCCTGCCATGATGCCATTGAGGATTTCCTTCTCATCCTCCACAATCAACAGATTCAGCTTGCTCACCTCCCTCCCCGGAAGCCATATCATTTTCCGGCTGGGCCATGCGCGGAAATTCCATCCAGACCTGAGTCCCCTCCCCCTTCCGGGAGGTGATCCGGAATTCCGCCCTGTCCCCGTAGAAGCCGCGGAGCCTCTTGACGCAGTTCCAGATCCCCACATGCTGGCCCCTGCTGTCCTCCACGATTTCCCCCGCCATGATTTTCTGCACCAATTCCTCATCCATCCCCCGCCCGTCATCGCATACGGCTATGCGGAGCATCTCCCCGTCCCTGCGCAGGATGACGAAGATTTCAATCTCCTCATCGGGCTTCAAGGCGTATTTCGTACTGTTCTCCACGAAATTCTGCACGATGAGGGGCGGTATCTTCTCCTCCATCAGGTCCTCCTCCACATCGAACATGACGAAAAAGGCATCCGGATGGCGGACCCTCTGTACCTGGCTGTAGGTCTTCACGAACTCTATCTCGGAGCGCACCGTGACGAATTCCGACGCGTTGCGCAGGGCGTACCGGAAATATTTGGACAGATTATAGGAGAAGTCCCTGATCTCCTCGGTCTTCTTATTGAAGGCCAGGCTGTGGATCACGCTGAGGGAATTCAGCAGCAGATGGGGATTGATCTGGAGCCTTAGGTTGATCAGCTCCTCCTTCTCCTTCTCCAGCTTCAGCTCATAGGCCTCGATCTTCAGGTTCTGGCTGTAGTCCAGCATGTGGTTGAAGGCCTGCTCG
This sequence comes from uncultured Acetatifactor sp., assembly GCA_948496895.1. Classification (GTDB taxonomy): domain Bacteria; phylum Bacillota; class Clostridia; order Lachnospirales; family Lachnospiraceae; genus Acetatifactor. The sequence continues at coordinate 4,421 of CAOOJO010000089.1, forward strand.
ATGCTGCCGAACTCCCTGGTCCTGGAAAATTCCTGGATCCGGTACGCGATATTGCCGTCCAGGACCTCCTGCATGGCGGAGGAGATCCGGCCCATGGGAACCAGGAACCACCTCTTGATGGCAATCAGGAACACGGGAATAAAGGCGGCCAGCAGGGCCGTCATGAACAGCAGCGCCTTGGCCCTGAAGGACACCCTGCTCTGCATGGCATCCTCCGGAAAATACAGTCGCAGGGTCACCGGCATCACGGTGAATTCCTCCTCCAGCACGGCAAGCCTGCTCTCCTCCCCCACATCCTCCGCTCCCAGAGGCGTCTCCTCTGTTCCCAGGGACATCTCCTCCTCCCCCAGCACCAGCGTCAATATGTCCCCCTGGCTCAGCCCCATGTCAAGCCGCTCCCACAGCTCGTTAAGGCTGATTACGAAGCCCACCTCCAGATATGCGTTCCGATAGCCGCAGAGCAGGAACTTCCCCTCCCCGTACTCTGCCACGCAGGGGTTCAGATAGGGCTTGTCCAGGGGAATCCTCTCCTCCAGGTACTCCTGTGCGTTGATGGATATGCGGTCCTTCCTCTTGGACATATAGATGTCCTCATTGTGGGGAACGTAGACATAGAAGCCGGACACAAGCGGAAAATAGCTCATCAGATTGGACAGCTCGTCGTTCAGCCAGACCCTGGCCTGCTGATACCGGGTATCCGTCTCCTCCCGCCACAGGGCCGCATAGGCGTTGTCCTTGTACAAGAGCAGCTGGAGATAGTTCTTCACGCCCGCCAGGCTGGTGTCGTACTGCTCCACCAGGATGTTCATGCCCGTCTGCTTCGCTGTCAGCACCTGCTTCCTGGCCTCCGCCAGATTTGCCCGGCTGGCGGCCAGGGACAGTCCCACGGCAGGGATGCTGATCAGCAGGAACAGGGAAAGAATCTGGAATCTGAACGTGTGCATGAAACGCTTCACCTTATTTCTCCTCGAAGAAGCCGTTCTCCCGCAGGGCTTTGATATATCTGGCCAGCGCGTCCTGCCAGGTGGGCAGGCGGTGGAAGCCGTTCTGGGTCAGCTTCTCCTTGTCCATCCGGCTGTTGGCCGGGCGCTTTGCCTTCGCGCCGTACTCCTCCGTAGTCACCGGCACCACGTTCATCTCGATGCCCGCCTCCTGAAAGATGGCGCAGGCGAAGTCATACCAGGAGCAGATGCCCTCGTTGGTGGCGTGGTAGATGCCGTACTTGTCCGTGAGCACCATGTCCACCAGAAGCTTCGCCAGGTCGTAGGTGTAGGAGGGGGATCCGAACTGGTCGTTCACCACCCGGATCGTGTCGTGGTTCCTGGACAGGTTCAGCATGGTCTTCACGAAGTTCTTGCCGTTGACGCCGAAGGTCCATGTGATGCGGACGATGAAATACTTGTCCAGGAGCTCCTTCACCGCCAGCTCCCCCTCATATTTCGTCAATCCGTATACGCTCTGCGGATTGCAGGCGTCATCCGGCTTCCAGCCTGCCGTCCCCTTGCCGTCGAACACGTAGTCGGAGCTGATGTAGAGCATGGGGATGTCCAGCTCCCTGCACACTTTGGCGATGTTGCGGGGGCCCTCCGCGTTCACCCTGCGGCAGGCCTCCTCATTGTCCTCCGCCGCGTCCACCGCCGTGTAGGCGGCGCAGTGGATCACCGTGTCCGGGGCCGCCGCCTTGATGACCCTGTCCACGCTGCCCGCATCGGTGATGTCCATCTCCTGAATGTCCACGCCCACGGCCTCGATGCCGCGCTTCTCCAGCTCCTCCACCACATCGTGGCCAAGCTGTCCCCTTACTCCCGTCACGAAAATCTTCATATCCTCTCCCTCTCCGCCCGCCCTGGCGGGCATCTGTCAATCCTTCCCGGCAATGAAATCCGTTGCCCGTAATCCACTCTATGACAAGAGGGTGCCGTAAAATCTACCGCACCCTCCCGCCTTGTCGTATTAACGCATATATCTTATCGAAGTCTATTCTGTCTTGTCAGGCTCTATTATTCCTCTTCGTCCTCCGCAGACTCTTCCATGGTCTCCTCCATGTCCCCGGCGTCTTCTTCCTCCGCCGCTTCCTCTGCCTCGTCCGTCTCCTCCTCTAAATCGTCACCCTCGTCCAAGTCCTCCCCTGGCTCCTCATCCCTATCTGCCAGGTCAGCCTCTTCCATGTCCTCGGTCTCGGCCAGTTCTTCGCCCTCCTCCGGCATGTCGTCGGCTTCCTCCGCCTCCATGCCCTCCTCAGCGTCGAAGTCCTCGTCGTCGAACTCCTCAAAGGAAATGGTCTCTGTCTCATCCGTGCTCAGCATCGTGTTGCGGTAGCGCTTCATGCCGGTACCCACAGGAATCAGCTTACCAATGATGACGTTCTCCTTCAGGCCGATCAGATTGTCTATCTTGCCTTTGATGGCAGCCTCCGTCAGAACCTTGGTGGTCTCCTGGAAGGATGCGGCCGACAGGAAGGAATTGGTGGCCAGCGCGGCCTTGGTGATGCCAAGCAGCACCTGCTTGCCCTCCGCCAGCTCCTTGCCCTCCGCGTAGAGCGCCTCGTTCATGTCCTCATATTCCAGCACGTCCACCAAAGTCCCCGGCAGGAAATCGGTATCCCCGCTGTTCTCGATGCGCACCTTTTTCAGCATCTGGCGCACGATGACCTCGATATGCTTATCCGCGATGTCCACGCCCTGTAAGCGGTACACCCGCTGTACCTCCCGCAGCATGTAGTCCTGCACGGAGCGGATGCCCTTGATCTTCAGCAGGTCATGGGGGTTTACGGAACCTTCCGTCAGCTCGTCACCGGCCTCCAGCACCTGGCCGTCCAGCACCTTGATGCGGGAGCCGTAGGGAATCAGGTAGGCCTTGCTCTCGCCGGTCTCCTCGTTGGTGATGACCACCTCCCGCTTCTTCTTGGTGTCCCGCAGCTCCGCCTTGCCGCCGAACTCGGCTATGATGGCAAGACCCTTGGGCTTTCTGGCCTCGAACAGCTCCTCTACACGGGGAAGACCCTGCGTGATGTCGTCGCCTGCCACGCCGCCGGTATGGAAGGTACGCATGGTCAGCTGGGTTCCGGGCTCACCGATGGACTGGGCCGCGATGATGCCTACCGCCTCGCCCACCTGCACGGGCTCGCCTGTGGCCATGTTGGCGCCGTAGCACTTGGCGCAGATGCCCACATGGGAGCGGCAGGTTAGGATGGTACGAATCTTGATGGCCTCGATGGGCTCTCCCTTCTCGTCCACGCCCGTGCTCAATATCCTGGCCGCGCGGCCCGGCGTGATCATGTGGTTGTGCTTGACGATCAGCTCCCCGTCCTTATCATAAATGTCCTCACAGGAATACCGCCCGGTGATTCTGTCCTTCAGGCTCTCGATGGTCTCCTTGCCGTCCATGAAGGCTCTCACTGTCATGCCCGGAATCTCTGTCCTGTCCTCGCAGCAGTCTACCTCCCGGATGCTCAGCTCCTGGGACACGTCCACCATTCGCCTGGTCAGGTAACCGGAGTCGGCGGTACGCAGCGCCGTGTCGGACAGACCCTTGCGGGCGCCGTGGGCCGACATGAAATACTCCAGAACGTCCAGTCCTTCACGGAAGTTCGACTTAATCGGCAGCTCGATGGTACGGCCTGTGGTATCCGCCATCAGACCGCGCATGCCGGCCAGCTGTTTGATCTGCTGGTTGGAGCCACGGGCGCCGGAGTCGGCCATCATGAAGATATTGTTGTATTTATCCAGACCTGCCAGCAGCACGTCCGTCAGCTCCTTATCGGTCTCGTTCCAGGTCTCCACCACCGCGCGGTAGCGCTCCTCCTCGGTAATCAGACCCCTGCGGAAGTTGGTGGAGATCTTATCCACGGTACTTTGAGCCTGGGCCAGCAGCTGGGGCTTGCTCTCCGGCACGGTCATGTCGGAGATGGACACCGTCATGGCGGCCTGGGTGGAGTACTTGTAGCCGATGGACTTCACATCGTCCAGCACCTCCGCGGTCCTGGAGGCGCCGTGGGTGTTGATGACCTTCTCCAGAATCTTCTTCAGGCCCTTTTTGTCCACATGGAAGTCCACCTCCGGCTTCAGGAAATTCTCCGGCAGGCTCCTGTCCACGAAGCCCAGATCCTGGGGCAGGATTTCGTTGAAGATAAAACGGCCCAGCGTAGACTCCACATTGCCGCTGACAATCTCGCCCTCGGCGTTCTTCTTGGACACCCTGACGGTAATCCTGGAATGCAGTGTCAGATATTTATTCTCATAGGCCAGTATGGCCTCGTTCACGTTCTTGAAGAACTTCCCCTCGCCCAGGGAGCCCGGCCTCTCCTGGGTCAGGTAGTAGATGCCCAGCACCATGTCCTGGGAGGGCACTGCCACAGGGCCGCCGTCGGAGGGCTTCAACAGGTTATTGGGCGACAGGAGCAGGAAACGGCACTCCGCCTGGGCCTCCACGGACAGGGGCAGATGCACTGCCA
>CAOOJO010000090.1 GCA_948496895.1 uncultured Acetatifactor sp.
TGGGCTGCTGATGGCCCTGTCCTTGTCCATTGTCTTCATCTCCCTGTCCACGCTGACGGGACAGATTCTGCAGGGGCTGGGCAGGGTGATCATACCGATTGTCAATGCGGGCATTGCCCTGGCGGTGCAGACCGTTTCCGCTATCCTGCTGCTGCTCTATACGGATTTGGATTTATACGGTATCGTGATTGCGAATACGCTGTATGCCATCTGCCTCTGTGTGCTGAACCAGATAGCGGTGCACAGGACTGTGGGATATCGGCAGGAAATCGTCAAGACCTTCCTGATTCCCGGGCTGGCCTCGGCCTGCATGGGCGGGATAGCCTGGGCAGTCTATGAAAGCCTGCTGATGCTGACGGCCTCCCCCAGGATTTCCGTGGTGATAGCGATCTGCATCGCGGCCTGTGTGTATTTCGTCATGCTGCTTTTGTTCCGGGGGCTGTCGGAGGAAGAGCTGCGGGGGTTCCCCAAGGGGTATCTCCTGGTGAAGCTGGCAAAGAAATGTAAGCTGATGAAATAGGAAAAGGGCGGAGGGTTCCGCCCTTTCTGTTCTACTCGTTCACTGGCTGTATGCCGGAGATGTCGCTGTCGATGGCCATGGAGAAATTTGTGTAATACACCACGAAGCCGGGCTTTGCGCCGCCTGGCTTCTTCACGTGCTTTTTCTGGATATAGTCGATTTCCACCTTTTCCTGCCCCCTGCCCTTGGAGTAGTAGGCCGCCAGGCGCGCCGCCTCCTCAAAGGTACGGTCGGGCAGCTCCTGGGCATTGCCCAGCTTCACCACCACATGGGAGCCGGGAATCTGCTTGGCGTGGAACCACCAATCGTTTCCTGTGGCGAACTTGAAGGTCAGCTCGTCGTTCTGGAAATTGTTCTTCCCCACATACATATGGAAGCCGTCGCTGCTTAAGTAATGGAAGGGCCTGCTGGTGCTCTTCTGCTTCTTTGCGCGGCTCCCGCCTTTGCGGCGGATGTAGCCGCTCTGGGTGAGCTCCTCCTTGATCTGGGCCAGATCCTCCTCGTACAGGGCGATGTCCAGGGCGTTGGAGATGGATTCCAGATGCTGGATCTCCTCCTTGACTTCTTCGGTCAACTGGGACAGCGCCTCGTAGGTCCGCTTCATCTTGCCATATTTGTCGAAGTATTTCTTTGCGTTCTCCGTGGCGGACAGTGTGGGATCTAAGGGGATGGTCACGGTCTCGTCAGTGTAGTAGTTCAGGGCCTGGAAGGACTTTGCTCCGGGCTCGGCGCTGTAGCCGTAGGTGTTCAGCAGCTCCCCGTAGACCCGGTAGGTGTCGCGCTTCTCGGTATCCTTCATCTGGCGCAGCTGCAGGTCATATTTCTTCACGTTCCGCTCCAGGGCGGTCTGTACGATACGGCGCAGGTCCGCGGATTTCTGGCGGATGTGGGTGAGGAGGTTCTTCTCCGCGTAGTACTGCTCCAGCAGGGCGGACATGGAGTCGTAGGGGACGGTATAGTCCCCGCCAGGCTTCTCTCCCGGATTGACCGAAAGGGTCGATGCGCTGTCCTGCCTGCCATAGCCGTACATGGTCAGGGGCAGGGCGCAGAATTCCACCGGGCTGCCGCCTGTATAGGCGATGTTGGGGGAGAAGCGCTCCTCCCGCACAGCCTCCGCCATCCGGGAGAATGCCCCGTACAGCCGCTCATAGTCGGAATCGGTCAGCGCCGCGGTGGGCGAATCCCCATCGATTCCCGCCTCGTAGCACAGCTCCTGGGCCAGTATGGGGGAGATGCCGGTAAAGCTGCCGTAGAGCGCCTTGAAGACGGCCTGGGGCCTGGCGGAAAGCGCTTTCCGGAATGCTTCCCCGTCAGTGGTCAGGGCGTCCAGCTTGTCCTGGGTGGCGGCTACGAAATAGGGCTTGCCCGGCAGCACCTCCCGCAGGGAGCTGACAGCGGCGGACACATGCTTGATGCTGTCGATGATGGTCTTGTCTTCATCGCAGAAGATGATGTTGCTGTGCTTCCCCATGATCTCCACCACCAGGGTCTTCCTGCGCAGGTCCCCCATCTCGTCCAGATGCTCGACATCGATGTGGACGATGCGCTCCAGGCCCGGCTGGGAGATGTCTGTGATGCGGCCGTTCTGCAGGTGCTTGCGCAGGAGCATGCAGAAGTTGGGGGCCGTCATGGGGCTGGGCTTGCCCGCTTTGGTCAGATAGAGCAGGGGCAGGGAAGCCTGGGCGGAAAGCAGCAGCTTCTTCGTGCCGTCCGGCTGCTTGATGGTGAGCAACAGCTCGTCCGCCTCGGGCTGGGCGATTTTATAGAGCCGCCCGCCGATCAGCTCCCTTTTCAGGTCCGATACCACATTGGCTATGGTCACGCCGTCAAAGGCCATTTTCTCGTCCTCCGTCCTTTTATCTGGATTCATTATGGCATAACCTCAGGCGGTTTGCAATACCCCCTTGACGCGTTCCCAAACTTATTCTATAATAAAATGAAGTATGCAGCAGGGATCCTTTCCCGGACAGGAGCGTCTATGATTAAGAGCATGACCGGTTTCGGCAGGTGTGAGGTCGCCGAGAACGACAGGAAATTCACGGTGGAGATAAAATCGGTGAACCACCGTTATCTGGATGTCAGCATCAAGCTGCCGAAAGCGCTCAACTTCTTTGAATCATCCATACGCAGCGAACTGAAGAACTATATCTCCCGGGGCAAGGTGGATGTCTTTGTCTCCTATGAGGATTTCTCCGAGAAGACCTCGGTGGTGTGCTACCACAGGGAGCTGGCGGAGGAGTACTTGAGATACCTGCGCCAGATGGGGGAGGAGTTCGGGCTGGAGAACGATATCCGCGTGTCCACGCTGTCCAGGTTCCCCGAGATCTTCACCATGGAAGAGGCCGGGGTGGATCAGGAGGAGCTGTGGAAGGAGCTGTCAGGAGCCCTTACCGGGGCCGCCCGCAGGTTCGTGGACACCCGTGTGGCGGAGGGGGAGCACTTAAAAGACGACCTGCTGGAGAAGCTGGACGGGATGCGCAGGCGGGTGGACTTCATCTCGGAGCGTTCTCCTCAGATTGTGGCGCAGTACCGCCGCAGGCTGGAGGAGCGGGTCAGGGAGCTTCTGGCGGACACCACCGTGGACGAGGGAAGGCTCCTCACGGAGGTGACGATCTTCGCGGACAAGGTATGCGTGGACGAGGAGATCGTGCGGCTCTACAGCCATATCGAGACCACCAGGAATACCCTGCTGGAGGGCGGTTCCATCGGCCGTAAGCTGGACTTCATCGCCCAGGAGATGAACAGGGAGGCCAATACCATCCTGTCCAAGGCCACTGACCTGGAGATTTCCAACTGCGCCATCGAACTCAAGACAGAGATTGAGAAGGTTCGGGAGCAGATTCAGAATATAGAGTAGGAGCCGCCATGCTGATTCATATTGGATTCGGAAATATCGTGAATTCCTCGAAAATCATCGCCATCGTCAGCCCCGACTCAGCGCCGGTGAAGAGGATGGTGCAGAGCGCCAGGGAAAAGGGCACTGCCATCGACGCCACCCAGGGGCGCAAGACCAAATCCGTGCTGGTCATGGAGAACAGCCAGGTGGTGCTGTCGGCGCTGCTGCCGGAGACCATCGCGGGCCGGGTGCAGGGCAGCGCGCAGATGCAGGAGGATAGCGGCGTGGAGGGAATCGATGAAAGACAATAAGGGAATTTTGATCGTCATATCTGGTTTTTCCGGAGCGGGAAAGGGTACACTGGTAAGGGAGCTGCTGCGCAGGCACAGCCAGGACTATGTGCTGTCCGTCTCCATGACCACCCGCGCCCCCAGGCCCGGGGAGCGGGAGGGGGTGGAGTATTTCTTTACGGACCGGGAGCGGTTCGAGGAGACCATAGCCCAGGATGGGCTGGTGGAGTACGCCTCCTACTGCGGCAATTACTACGGCACCCCCAGGGCCTATGTGGAGGAGAAGCTGGCGGAGGGCAAGAACGTCATTCTGGAGATAGAGATTCAGGGGGCCCTGAAGATTAAGAAGAGGTTTCCGGAGAGCCTGCTGATCTTCGTGACGCCGCCCAATGCCCAGGAGCTGAAGCGCAGGCTGGAGGGCAGGGGGACGGAGAGCCAGGAGGTCATCGCCAGCCGCCTGGCCAGGGCCGCGGAGGAATCGGAGGGCGTGGAACTCTACGATTATCTGGTAGTCAACGACAAGCTGGAGGAGAGCGCGGAGGAGGTCCACCATTTGGTGGCAGCGGCCCGCAGGGCTCCGGTGAGAAGGGAAGCATTCGTAAAAGGAATCAGAGAGGAACTGCACAGTTTCGCGAAAGGAGCGCAGGAATAATGTTACATCCATCCTATTCAGATTTGATGAAGGTAGTGAACAAAGAGGTAGAGCAGGGCGAGACCCCTGTGGTGAGCAGCCGGTATTCTATCGTCATGGCCACCTCCAAGAGGGCCAGGCAGCTGATCGCCGGCGAGGAAGCCATGGTGGAGAGCAAGGACAAGAAGCCGCTGTCCGTAGCCGTGGAGGAGCTGAACCAGGGCAAGATAAAGATATTGGGCGGCGAATGAGAGGAAAGAGTGCAATTCCATGGATATTTTGTTCGTTTCGCTGGGCTGCGACAAGAATCTGGCCGACACGGAGATGATGCTGGGCATCCTGCAAAAAAGGGGCTTCGGCTTCACGGACGATGAGGAGAAAGCAGACATAGTGATAGTCAATACCTGCTGCTTCATCGGGGACGCCAAGGAGGAGAGCATAAACACCCTGTTGGAGATGGCGCGGCTTCGGGGAGAGGGAAAGCTGAAGGCCCTGATTGCCACAGGCTGCCTGGCCCAGCGCTACCGGGAGGAAATCCAGAGGGAGATTCCCGAGGTGGATGCCCTGGTGGGCACCGCGGCCATAGAGGAGATAGGGGACGCGGTGGAGGAGGCGCTCTCCGGAAGGGGGCAGAACCATTACCGGCCCCTGGACGGGCCTCCCGCCGCCTGTGTGGACAGGATAGCGACCACAGGGGGGCATTACGCCTATCTGAAGATTGCGGAGGGCTGCGACAAGCGGTGCACCTATTGTATCATACCCAAGGTTCGGGGGAAGTACCGCAGCATTCCCATGGAGACGCTGGAGGAGCAGGCCCGCAGGCTTTCGGAGGGCGGCGTCAGGGAGCTGATACTGGTGGCCCAGGAGACCACCCTTTACGGCGTGGATTTATATGGAAGGAAGAGCCTGCCCGAGCTGCTGAAGCGCCTGTCCGCCATCCCGGGCATCCACTGGATCCGCGTCCTGTACTGCTATCCGGAGGAGATTACGGAGGAGCTGATCGAGACGATCGCGGGGGAGCCTAAGATATGCCATTACCTGGACATCCCTATCCAGCACGCCTCGGATCCGGTCCTGCGGCGCATGGGCAGGCGGACAGACCAGGAGCATCTCAGGCAGCAGATTGCCATGCTGCGGGAACGAATCCCGGACATCTGCCTGCGGACCACTCTGATCAGCGGCTTCCCGGGGGAGACCCAGGAGGACTTCGAGGAGCTCTACCGCTTTGTCAACGAGATGGAATTCGACAGGCTGGGCGTGTTCGCCTATTCCCAGGAGGAAGATACTGCCGCCGCGGCCATGCCGGAACAGATTGCGGACGAGGTGAAGGAGGCAAGGCGGGATGAGCTGATGGAGCTGCAGCAGGCTATTGCCTTCGAATGCGCCGAAGCCATGATCGGGCAGGAGCTGGAGGTCGTGGTGGAGGGCAGGATGACGGAGGAGGACGTGTACGTGACGCGGACATACAGGGATGCGCCGGAGGTGGACGGATACCTGTTCCTGCATACGGATCGGGAGCTGATGAGCGGCGATTTCGTCAGGGCCCGGGTCACGGAGTTCAACGGGTACGACCTGATTGGGGAGATTGTGGACAACGGGGAGGTGCAGCCATGAAAAAGATGAATCTACCGAATAAATTGACTATATTCCGTGTTCTTTTGATTCCGCCTTTTGTTCTGCTGCTTTTGGGGGAAGGCAGCGGCTGGGGGTGGTTTAGGGCATTGTTCGGGGGCGTCCTGGAATACGTGGATTACATCGCGCTGGCGCTTTTCATCGTTGCCAGCCTCACCGACCTGTTTGACGGCAAGATTGCCAGGAAGTATAATCTGGTGACCAACTTCGGCAAGTTCATGGATCCCCTGGCCGACAAGCTCCTGGTGAGCGCGGCTATGATTGCGCTGATAGAACTGGAGCGCATCCCGGCCTGGATCGTGATAGTCATCATCAGTCGGGAGTTCATCATCAGCGGTTTCCGGCTGGTGGCGGCAGACAATAATGTAGTCATAGCGGCCAGCTACTGGGGAAAATTCAAGACCGTATTCCAGATGGTCATGGTGTGCCTGATGATTGCGGACATTCCGCAGCTTAAGCTGGTGACGGATATCGTCATGTGGGTGGCGCTGGTGCTGACAGTGGTGTCTCTGGTGGATTACCTGGTGAAGAACAAAAGCGTGATGGGAGAGCAGAATTGACGCTGCTGCCTTGCGGTCTGGAGGAGAGGAAGATTATGAAGGTTGAACTGATATGCGTAGGGACGGAGATTCTGCTGGGAAACATCGTGAACACCAATGCGGCCTATCTGGCGGAGAAGTGCGCTGGCCTGGGGCTGTCCTGCTATTTCCAGACAGTGGTGGGGGACAATGAGGAAAGGCTCTCCCAGGCCCTGGAAACGGCCATAGGGCGCTCCGACATCGTCATCCTGTCCGGAGGCCTGGGGCCTACGGAGGACGACCTGACCAAGGAGACGGCGGCGAAGGTCTGCGGCAGGGCTCTGTACCTGCATGAACCCAGCAAGAAGGCCATCGAGAGGTTCTTCGCCGACAGGGGGACGGAGCCCACGGACAATAACTGGAAGCAGGCCATGCTGCCCGAGGGGGCCATCGTCATGGAGAACCCCAACGGCACGGCCCCGGGCGTGATCATAGAGACTGACCGGGCGAAGGTGATTCTGCTCCCCGGCCCGCCGAACGAGCTCTATCCTATGTTCGAGGCCAGCGCGGCCCCTTATCTGGCCTCCCTGAACTCCCAGGCCCTCAGCTCTACCACGGTGAAGATTTGCGGCGTAGGGGAGAGCAAGGCGGAGACCATGGTGAAGGACCTGATCGACAGCCAGACCAATCCCACCATCGCCACCTATGCCAAGACCGGGGAGGTGCACATCCGGGTCACGGCCAGCGGCGAGGATAAGAAAAGCGCCGCGAAGCTGATCAAGCCTGTGGTGAAGGAGCTGAAGGCCAGGTTCGGCAACCATGTGTACACCACAGAGGAGGACGTGACCCTGGAGAAGTCCGTGGCGGATCTCCTCCTGGCCAACGGCCTGACCATCACCTGCGCCGAGTCCTGCACGGGAGGGCTGCTCTCCGCCAGGCTGGTGAACGTGCCGGGCATCTCGGAGGTGTACAAATTCGGCATGGTCACCTATTCCAACAAGGCCAAGAGGCGCTTCCTGGGGGTGAAGAAGAGCACCCTGCAGAAGCACGGCGCGGTCAGCGAGAAGACCGCGGAGGAGATGGCGAAGGGCGCGGCCTTGGAGAGCAAGGCGGATGTGGCGGTAGCCATCACGGGCATCGCCGGGCCCGACGGCGGGACGCCGGAGAAGCCCGTGGGCCTGGTGTACATAGCATGCTTCGTGAAGGGCAAGACCACCGTGAAGAAATGCCAGTTCTCGGGGAGCCGGGCCAAGATAAGGGAATCCGCGGTGTCCTCGGCACTGACCCTGACCCGCAGCTGTGTGCTGGAATATTTCAGTAAAGTCACATTCGGAAAAAAGGAGTCCTGACTCCTTTTTTCTTTGGGGATGTTTTTCCCGGGATATTTTTGGGGCTTGTCACCCGGGGCCGTCTGTGGTATGATATTCTTGTCTGACGCAATATCTGATGTTCGTATGCTTATGTCATTCTTGGATTCCGGCGGTTTCGCCATACGTTTCAGAGAGAATTTCCAGACAGGAGGGTGGGATGCCTTTGAGGGAGTTTTAAGGGACTTAAAATAAGGTAAAATATAGTTGACAAATGCGAACAGATGTTTTATCCTAAGAAAGGAAAGAACACCCGTTCTTGTAGAAGAAGGAGATTCCAGATGGAGAGAGAAGAGAAATTAAAAGCATTGGATGCGGCCATCGGCCAGATTGAGAAGCAGTTCGGCAAGGGCGCGGTGATGAAGCTGGGCGACCCTGCCTCCCGTATGAACGTAGAGACCTTTCCCACAGGCTCCCTGAGCCTCGACATAGCGCTGGGGCTTGGGGGGATTCCCAAGGGGAGGATCGTGGAGATATACGGACCTGAATCCAGCGGCAAGACCACGGTGACACTGCATATGATAGCGGAGGTGCAGAAAAGGGGCGGCATAGCCGGCTTCATCGACGCGGAACACGCCCTGGATCCCATATATGCCAAGAATATAGGCGTGGACATCGACAACCTCTATATCTCACAGCCTGACAACGGCGAGCAGGCCCTGGAGATTGCGGAGACCATGGTGCGCTCCGGGGCCATCGACATCGTGGTGGTGGACTCCGTGGCGGCGCTGGTGCCCAAGTCCGAGATCGAGGGCGATATGGGAGAGAGCCATGTGGGCCTCCAGGCCAGGCTTATGTCCCAGGCCCTGCGCAAGCTCACCTCCGTCATCAGCAAGTCCAACTGCTCGGTGATATTCATCAACCAGCTCAGGGAGAAGATAGGCGTCATGTTCGGCAACCCGGAGACCACCACCGGCGGCAGGGCTTTGAAGTTCTACGCCTCCGTCCGCCTGGACGTGCGCCGGGTGGAGGCCCTCAAGCAGGGCGGAGAGGTGATAGGCAACCACACCA
>CAOOJO010000091.1 GCA_948496895.1 uncultured Acetatifactor sp.
AACCCGTGTTACCGCCGTGAAAGGGCGATGTCTTAACCGCTTGACCATGGAGCCGTTGCAGCCTTAACAAAAGATATGATACCACATCTTTGCGGCCTTGACAAGAGGGAAATTGACAATTTTTCATTTAGTGAATCGCCTCAAAGGACAGATGGATGTAGAAGCACCGAAAAAAATGTCATATCCTGGCACAGTTCCTCAGGCTGCGGAATAAAGTATACAAAGGACCTGGATACTTTGAGAGGGAAATCACATGGAAAATCGTTTGATATGGAACGAACGGTACAATACAGGAGTGGACATCATCGACAGAGAGCACAGAAAGCTCTTCAGCATTCTCAACAAGCTGTTCGATTTTGTACATAGAGAGGAAAAAGGCCGCTTTGCCTGCCAGGAAGCGATAAAGTACTTCCGAGATCACGCCATCCAGCATTTCGCGGATGAGGAAACCTATATGGCATCCATAGATTACCCGGGGCTTGACGCCCACAGGCGCATCCACAGGGATTTCCGGGAGCTGACGCTTCCTGCCCTGGAAGGGGAGCTGGAGATGACTCGCTTTAGCGCCACCTCCATCCACCATTTCCTGGGCGTGTGCGCGGGATGGCTGGTGGCGCATACCCTAATCGAGGATCAGATGATCGTAAGCGGCGAACCTGTCAGGCACTGGGAAAATCTGCTGCCGGAGGAGGAGCAGGCCGTGATGGGACAGACCGTCGCCACCCTGCTGCACAGCATGTTCCGGCTGGACTGCCAGCTGATCAGCAGCTGTTACGCCGGAGAAAAGTTCGGCGACGGCATCTGCTGCCGACTGGTCTACAGCGACAGGGACGAAAAGCGATGGGAATTCTTCCTGCTTTTCGAAGAGCAGCTGATCGGCAGCGCCATCGGCAATGTGATAGCCGCCAAATCAGAGACCACGGACATGATACTGTCCAATGTGGCCAGGTATGCGGCCAGGCAGCTCATAGAGCGTCTCAGGCGGCACTTTTCCTCGCTGAGGTCCCTTGCGCTGCAGGAGGAGCAGCTTCTGACCTATGAGCAGTTCTTCAAGAGGTATGAGAGGCAGTGCCCCCAGTTCAGCTTCCTCTTCGACACCGGCAGAGGATACTTCGCCTGCTGCATGGCCGCTTCCGGGGCAGGGCTCCACGGGGATGGTATTTCGGCAGTCACGGAGAACGCCTTGGCCGAGCTCGAGCGCCGTCTGTGCCTCGACCATCCTACGGCAGACAGGGCAGCCCTCCCCCATCCGGACAGCCCGTCTGCGGACAGTAAAGGGACCCTGGATGCCCTGCGCCCCACCAGTCCCCTTGCGGAAAGCACTGCCTGGCCGGGCAGTGCGGAGGAGACCGTCTCCCGCCGGAAAAAGATACTGGTAGTGGACGACTCGGACTTCATGCGGAAGGCCCTGCTGGACCTGCTGGGCCAGGACTACGAGGTGCTGACGGCGGATTCCGGCATATCCGCCATCCGGAGCATCACCCTGGCCCGGCCGGATCTGGTGCTGCTGGACTATGAGATGCCTGTCTGCAGCGGGAGCCAGATGCTGGAAATGATCCGCTCCGACAAGGATCTGTCGGATATCCCCGTAATCTTCCTCACCTGCAGAGTGGACAGGGAGAGCGTGAAAAAAGCCATTTCCCTGAAGCCGGAGGGCTACCTGTCCAAATCCCTCCCCGCGGAGTCCGTGAAGCGGGAAATCGACCGGTTCTTTGGGAGAAGGGGAAGCCGGAGTATGGAGTTTCTGTGGGAGTAAGCTTAACAGATATGGCGGCCGATATGCCTGCATTCGAAGGGCGATTCTATGGGAATATATCTGAATCCGGGAAAGCCTTGTTCCGGCCCTGCAGACAGAGGGGCAGCTCCATCCGGTTCGCCTCCAGCAATTGCCTGTCGCGGAGAATCCTGTCAGCGTCCCCATCAGCCACTATCCTCCCATGGGACAGCAGAATCACCCGCTGGCAGGTATCGAGAATCATGTCCAGATCGTGGGAGGCGATCAGCCTGGTCTGGGGAAGCCTGTTGATGGTGCGGATGATGGTTCTCCTGTTGACAGGATCCAGCGCCGTGGAGGGTTCATCCATCAAAATGGTCTCCGGCTCCATAGCCAGGATCGTGGCAATGGCGGCCATCCGCTTTTCGCCGCCGGAAATCTTATGGTTTGGCCGATACTTGAGATCCTGCAGGCCCAACAGGTTCAGCACCTCGTCTACCCTCCGCTCTGTCTCCTCCTTGCCGAGGCCATAATTCCGGGGGCCGAAAATCATGTCCTCGTATACCGTCGGCATGAACATCTGGTTATCCGAGTCCTGCAGGACAAAGCCGATTTTTCTGCGGATTTCGGATAGATTCTGTCTGCACATGGGCAGGCCGTCCACATCGATCTGACCCTTCCCGGTCAAAAGGCCGAGCAGCAGCTTCATGACAGTGGATTTGCCCGCGCCGTTGGCTCCGATGAGGCCTACCGCCTCCCCTTTCTCAATGGTGAAGCACAGGTCGTCCACTACCGGGGATTTCCCGTCATAGGAAAAGGACACATTTCGGAATGTAATCATTTCAGTCACCTCACAAACAGGCTGCCCAGCAAAGAGACGACAGGCACCAATCTGGCGAAAAGAACCGCAGCCGCGCCAAACAGCATAAAAATCACGCTGGAGGCCCGGCAGTTCGGCATATCGGCATAATAGAATTCCCCTTGAAATCCACGCAGCAGCATACTATGGTACAATTCCTCTGCCCTGTCCATGCTCCGCAGCAGAAGCTGGCCCAGAAAAGAGCCCCAGGCGGAACTGTGGATGCCTTTCTGCCCCGGAGCCCTGAGCCTGTATGCCTCGGTCATGACGGAAACCTGCTCCAGCATCACGCCGATGTAACGGTAAGTCAGCAGAAGCAATGTGACCAGGATGCCCGGAATATGGATTTTCCTCAAGGCGGCGCAGAGGGTGTCGATGGGGGTGGTAGCGATGAGCAAAAAGGACGCCATCAGGGAAAAGACGCCCTTCAGCATCAGTGTGGCCATGGACACCACGCCGCCGGTGATGACCATAGTCCCCAGCCGCGTCAGCGGCGTGGGGTCCAAAAAGGGATTGGCCAGGCCCACAGCGCAGACAAGCGGCAGCACGATCCGGAGCCGGTAGAAGCACAGGCCCACCGGGATTCCCGCCGCCTGGAACAGCAGCACCGGGTACAGCACCATGATGACCAGCCCCGAAAAATCGTATTTCGGAAAGGATACCACCGTTACGATATAAAGCATTGTGAGCAACAGCTTGCACAGCGGATGCAGCCGATGGACGGGGGAATCCGCCGCGGCCAATGCGTCCATCTCCTGCAGTTCGGACCTGGCATGAGATAATCTATCCATAAAACAAGCCTCACGAATCTCTTTTTCTCTTCCGGAAGAATCCGCCTGCCATACAGATCACTACAGCCACGCCTGCCACGATTGCGGAGCCCACCAGGCCGGAAACGGTGGTGCCGGCTGCGCCGTCGCTGTCTGCAAAGGCATAGTCCGGCAGGAAAGCGGTCTTCTCCTGTATGGAGCCGGCCACCTCCGCGGCACCGCTGGAAACGCCGTAATCCTCTTCGTCCAGACCCATATTCGCGCTATAGCCGGACTCGGCGTTGCCGAACATGGACCATTCCAATCCGTCTGGGTCGGAGCTGGCGAACAGGCTCAGGGCGCCGCCCACAATGGCAACCGCCACGGCGAGGATGATCAGCGTGGTCTTCAGGGAGCACCTTCCCCTGCCTGCGGCAGAGGGATCCACATCCATCAAAAGCTCGGGACGGGCCTCATACACG
Organism: uncultured Acetatifactor sp.; assembly: GCA_948496895.1. Taxonomy (GTDB): domain Bacteria; phylum Bacillota; class Clostridia; order Lachnospirales; family Lachnospiraceae; genus Acetatifactor. The sequence goes on from CAOOJO010000091.1 coordinate 3,805, forward strand.
AACAACAGGACCGCGGAGGTGATCAGGCCCTCCACCAGGCCAATAGCCAGATGGATGGGCTGCATAATCCCCGCGAAGACACCCAGGGGCAGCTCGCTGATTCCGGAAACAGCGGTTTCCAGAACCACGGAGAAAGCGCCCATCTGCAGGGTAATGACGCAGCCAAGCACAGACGCCAGAACGATTCTGGCCCGGGCCGCGCCTTTTGCGCCCATCCTGCCGAAGAGCCTGCTTCCCACAATCGGCCGCCACAGGAAGCAATAGCCTATAAAACACCCATAGAAGGCCATATTCCAACAGTTCGCCCCCAGCGCCAACAATCCGCCATCCGCAAAAAACAGGCATTGAATCGCGAGAATGACCACCATAGACAGGAATCCTGCCTGAGGGCCAAGCAGCGCGGAAAGCATCATACCGCCGCACAAGTGTCCGGATGAGCCGGTTCCCGGAATGGTGTAGTTGATCATCTGTCCCGCGAAGACCAGGGCAGAGGCAACTGCCATAGTAGGAAGCTTTTCCATATTGTCATCCTTCTTCAGCGCCTTTATGGATGCCCCTGTGGTGACCGCAGTAGCAGCATACATAGTTGTCGCAACCGCTGGAGCGAGCAACGCGTCCGCCATATGCATAGATATCTACCTCTCTTCATGATCGATTTCGTTTTGGAAGGCAAGCCTGCGTACAAAAAGCACACAAATCCCCTTCTGGGGATATGTGTGCTTTCTAAGCATACGATTCACGCGATATCGATTCCTGTTGCCTTCCATAATCCTAACGCTTCTGCGTTAGCAAGAGTAGCTTCGTGCTATCCCAATTATTCTAACATATTTTTTACGTAAGAACAATAGTCAATTTTGAGGTATCCTCAACCCGCAGCCCGCCCCCATGATGTTCACAGAGCATTTTGCTGGTGTAAAGGCCCAGGCCAAAGGGGTCTGATTTCAAGGCCAAGTATCATATGGCCCCAAAGGAGTATCGCAGCGCCTACAGGCACGAATCTCCCGGCCCTTGACGCTTATATGGACTGTTGTGTATCATGGGATTCCCTTTCCCCGCATTCAGCATGGCCAGCAGCCCGTCCAGCTGCTCCATGGTCATCCGTCCAAAGGACACGATGGAGCGCAGGGGCATCTCGAACATCATGTTCTGGGCCATCTTGGCGCTGCCCTCGCCCATGGCCTCTGTATCCTCCTGAACAGCTTTTTGGTCGCTCTGAGCCATCATCTGCTCCATAAAAGCCCTGCCTCCGGCAGTCTTCAGCAAATCGCCCACTGTGGACTCATAGGTAAATGTCATGGGAATCTCCACGGTGCCCTGTACCTGCACGCTGCCCTCCAGGCGGATGTCCCTGCTGGAAGCGCCGATTTCCACCGCGTACTCCCCGCTCTCCACGTACCAGTCGTGAAGCCTTTCCTCATAGTAGGCGAAGCTCCTCTTGTCCAGCACGAAGCGCACTTCCTTCTCCTCGCCGGGCTTTAAGTCTACTTTCTCGAACCCTTTCAGCTCCCGCACCGGGCGGCTGGCATGGGGCTTCTTCTCCCGCACATATAGCTGCACCGCCTCTTTCCCGGCCACGCCGCCCACATTCTTCACCTTGCAGGTCACAGTCAGGGTCTCCGTATCTGGCATGGAAGCCTTATCCAGCCGCAAATCGCTGTACGCGAACGCCATGTAGGAAAGCCCATGGCCAAAGGGGAACCGCGTCTCCATTTTCTTCTTATCGTAATAGCGATAACCGATGTAGATTTCCTCTCTGTAGTCCACCTGTCCGTCCACACCGGGAAAGTTCAGATAGGAGGGATTGTCCTCCAGCCGCAGGGGCCAGCTCTCCGCCAGCTTGCCGCAGGGGTTCTCCTCCCCGATGAGCAGCTTCACCGCCGCTTCTCCCACGCGCTCGCCGCCCAGGTACATGCACAGGATGGCTCCCGCCTGGTCTGCCCAGGGCAGCTCCATGGGCGCGCCGCCGTGGAGCACCACCGCCAGGTTCTTCTGCACCTTTGCCACTTCCGCGATCAGGCGGTTCTGGGCCTGTGGCATCCGCATATCGTCCCTGTCCGCGCCCTCTGTCTCATAGGCATCGGGAAGCCCCGCGAAAACCACTGCCACATCCGCCGCCCTAGCCGCCTCCAGGGCTTCCTCCAGGAGCGCATCGTTTCGCTCCTCCCTGTGCACGTCATAGCCCTGGGCGTAGGTGATGTCCAGCCTGATGTCCGAGCTTCCCGCCGCCTCCAGGGCGCTCACCGGGTGGGGCACATTGATATGGCTGGAACCCGCCCCCTGATACCTGGGTCTGTCCGCGAACTCGCCGATAAACGCGATTTTCTTTGTCCTGTCGATGGGAAGCACGCCCTGGTTCTTTAAAAGCACCGCGCACTGAGCCGCGAAAGCGCCGCTCTTTTTCGACATTTCCTTTCTGTCAACCACGGTCTCCGGCTTCCTGGCATCCAGGTAATCACGCAGGAACACCAATATCCTCTCCACGGTCTCGTCCAGCTTCGCCTCCTGAAGCCGGCCCTCCCGCACCGCTTTCACGATATCCTTATCCTGTACGCCCAGGCCTCCCGGCATCTCCAGGTCAAGGCCTGCCGCAATGCCCTTCACCCTGTCCTTCACAGCGCCCCAGTCTGTGACTACAAATCCGTCGTATCCCCACTTCTCCCGAAGGATATCCGTGAGCAGCATCTTGTTCTCCGCGCAGTAGGTGCCGTTTATCCCATTATAGGCGCACATGATGCTCCGGGTCTTCCCCTTCTTCACCGCGGCCTCAAAGGCAGGCAGATAGACCTCATGCAGCGTCCTCTCGTCCAGGTTGGAGGAGCCGGACATCCGGCGGGTCTCCTGGTCGTTGGCGGCGAAATGCTTCACGCAGGCGGCCACCCCTTTGCCCTGCAGCCCCTGGATATAGGAGGCCCCCAGCTCCCCCGCCAGATACGGGTCTTCGGAAAAATACTCGAAATTCCGTCCGCACAGAGGGCTGCGCTTCATGTTCAGGCCAGGCCCCAGCAGCATGGCCACATCCTCCGCCTGGCACTCCTCCCCAAGGGTCTCCCCCAGGTCGCGCAGCAGCTCCCTGTCAAAGGAAGCCGCCAGGGCAGAGGCCGTGGGATAGCATACCGTCTCGATGCTCACGTTGATGCCCAGATGGTCTCCCTCCCCTTTCTGCTTGCGCAGGCCATGAGGCCCATCGCACATCATGGCCGAGGGGATGCCCACCCGGTCCACGTTCTGGCTGTGCCAGAAGTCCCGCCCGGAGCACAGGCTCGCCTTCTCCTCCAATGTCATTTCCGCAATCAATTTCCCGATGTCCATTCTCATACCTCCTGGTCTCTATTCTTTACCGCAGAATCACCGTGGCTTCTGTCTTCATGATAGCCTGATTCCCATGCCTGTTCTATTAATTTCTTTACTTTTTTGTAAATATATTGTGTTTTTGAAAAAAATCCTGTAAAATAAAGCCAAGGAGGTATTCTTATGGAGATACGTGAAATGGGACTGTCGGACATCCAGGCAGTGCTCCCCATGTACATCGCCTATTACAACGATCAGGAGGAGGGCTGCTGGACAGAGGAAACAGCGGGAAAACGGATACATCAGGTGCTGTCCATGGAGGGCGCATGCTCCCTGATTCTGGAGGAGGATGGAGCCGTACTGGGCTTCGCCATGGGCTACTTCAAGCAATACGACGACATCCTTGGCTACACCCTGGAAGAAATCCTCATCGCGAAGGAGCATCAGCACAAAGGCATCGGCACCTTCTTCCTGAGGGAGCTGGAGCGGATGGCAAAGGAAAAAGGGGCCTCCTGCGTGGAGCTCCAGGCCGTGAACGATGCCCTGCATGAGGCATACTATGGCAAAGCCGGTTATCATGACGCAAAGAACTTCGTCCTGAAAGTGAAATGGTTTGACTAAAGGGGAATGCCTATGCCAAAAGAAAACAGCCTGGACCACTTCGTCCGGCAGCTCACCCGCAGCCCAGGCAGCTCCACTGCAGGGGGCAATCCCGCCCACAGCAGCCGGATACAGAAATACATGCTGGAGCGCAGCGAAAACCAGGACGCCCATGTCTCCTACCAGGAGGAGCAGATCCTGCTGAACCTGATCCGCACCGGCGACCTGGAGGCGCTGCAGGAGTCCAGCGCCAAAGGCAGCCCGGAGAATCTGCAGCGCCTGGGCCGGATGTCCGACTCCCCCTTAAAACAGCTGGAGTACGCCTGCTGCTCCTTCGTCACCCTGGCCACCCGGGCCGCGGTGGAGGGCGGGCTGGACGCGGACACGGCCTATTCCATCTCCGACGTCTACCTGCAGCGCCTGGCGAAATGCCAGACTCCCGCCCATATCCTGAGCCTCCTGGAAGAGGCCAAGTTCGGCTTCGCCAGAGCCGTCCACGGCGCCCGCCAGGAAAAGACCCGGATTTCCTACCTGGAGCAGGCCAAGAATTACATCGCCACCCATCTGAACGGCATGGCAAGGGAAATCGGCGTCAACCCCTCCTACCTCTCCCGGAAATTCAAGGAATATGAGTCCATGGGAATCGCGGAGTACACCAGGCGCAGCCGCGTCCAGGCCGCCCGGAACATGCTGAAATATTCCGATGCCGACATCAGCGCCATCGCCCAGTACCTCTGCTTCCACTCCCAGAGCTATTTCGGCGCGGTCTTTCGGGAGTACACGGGCCTCTCCCCCGGGAAGTACAGAGAGCGGGAGAAAGTCACCGACTTCTCGGCGGGAAATAACATTAGACATACAGATCAGTAAACGCTTCCCTGCCTTCCGGCCTCCTCCATCACCGCCTCCAGCCCGGCCCGCCGCAGCTCCTCCAGGAATTCCTCATAGCACTCCTCCCCCACGCTGCCGCTCTCCAGGACGGGCACGTATTTCTCCACCACCTTGCGCAGGGCGGCC
>CAOOJO010000092.1 GCA_948496895.1 uncultured Acetatifactor sp.
GTTCACCACCGCGAACAGCACCACTGTCGCCAGAGCCGGAAGGGAGACCGGCAGATAGACCTTCAAAAGGATGGCCATGGGGCTGGCCCCGTCAATGCGCGCCGCCTCGTCCAGGGATTCCGGAACCCCCTTGAAAAAGTTAATCAGCAGAATCACGTTGAACACAGGCACCGCTCCCGGCAGCACCAGCGACCAAATCGTATTCACCAGATGGAGCTTGCTCACCACCATGAACAGCGGAATGACGCCTCCTGAAAACAGCATGGCAAAGATGACAATCCTCATGTAGACCTCCCTTGCCCGGAAGCGGAGCCTGCTCTTGGAGAGGGGATAGGCCATGGATATGGTGAACACCATGTTGATCAATGTCCCCAGCACCACGCGTTCCACGGAAATCAGGAAGGATTTCCAGAACTGGGCGTCCCCCAGCAGCTTCTTGTAAGTCGATACATTGAAATCCTTAGGCCAGAGCCCTACCTCGTTGGCTGAAACGGCATCGCTTCCGCTTAAAGAAATGGCGACCATGTTCAGCAGGGGCAGCAGACAGCTCAAAGTCAATATGATGACCACTGCCCATACAATGATTTTCGATATGAGATAACCTGCGCTCATTTTCTTCTTCATTCTTATACCTCTCTGCGCGCTACAGCGCGCTTACCAATCAATATTTTAGAACGTCCGGACAGCTCCTCAGAAGATACCGGAACCGGTGGCCTTCTTGGCGCACTTGTTCGCGCTCAGTATCAATATGAAGCTGATGACTGATTTCAGCAGTCCTACCGCGGCACCGATGCTGTACTGCCGCTCCACCATACCGATACGATATACATAGGTATCAATGATGTCTGCCGTCTCATAGACGATAGGGTTATACAGATTGAAAATCTGGTCGAAGCCGGCATTCAGGATGTTGCCCAGATTAAGAGCCGTCATCAGCACTACGGTGGGCAGGAGCGCAGGGACGGTGATATGCCAGATCTGCTTGAAGCGGTTGGCCCCGTCTATATTGGCGGCCTCGTACAGTCCTGGGTCGATGCCTGTCAGGGCCGCAAGATAGACTACGGAATTATAGCCAAATTCTTTCCATATGTCCGTCCCTACGATGACCTTTCGGAACCAGTCGTTGCTGGCCAGGAACTGAATCGGCTGTCCTCCGAACATGGTCACTACCGCGTTGAAGGGGCCCTCCAGCGAAAACATATTGGTGACAACGGTAGCCAGCACGACCCAGGACAGGAAGTGGGGCAGGTACACGATGGTCTGGAATGTCCTCTTGAACACATTCACCGTAATCTCGTTCAAAAGGATGGCAAATGTCACCGGCACGAAGATGTTCATGAGCAGCTTCGAGAAAGCGATCACCAGCGTATTGACAAAGACCTGTCTGCCGTCCGGCAGGCTGAAGATGAACTGGAAATTATCAAGCCCCACCCACTTGGATCCCAGAAGTCCCTTTGCGGGGACATAATTCTGGAATGCCATCAGGGAGCCCACAAGGGGGACGAACACAAAGAGCAGAAGTATGATCATGCCGGGAAGCAGCATCAGGTGAAAGGTCTTCTCTTCTCTGGTCAGGCCGCGCTTTTTTGCCTTAACTGCGGAAACGTTTTTGTTCTGAGCCATTTTCATGTCTCCTCCTCAATCATTTTTTAATCGCATCGTTCACTTCCTGAGTGATTCCCTCGCCGCCCGCATTGTTCCAGTCCGCCACGAACTGGTCGAAATAGGACAGATCCTCCTCGCCGACGATGATCTTCAGGATGGACTGCATCTCGATCTTCTCCAGGGAAGCCCATTTCGTCTTCATGGATTCGGTGGTCTCAAAGAAAGCGGGCGTCACAAAGTCCGCAGGTTCCGCAATCATGCGCTTCATGGCCACAAGGCGGGACATGTACTGGGAATAGTCCGCGGAATCCGCTTTCTGCCCATTGCCCTCTGCCTCCATGAACCGCAGGGCCGCTTCGTAGTACCCCTGTTCCTCTGTGGTCAGCGTGGCCACGTCGGCGCTGCCATCCAGGACCGCCTCCACATGCTGGGTCATCACTTCCGCGTTGTTGCCTGGCTGCACTTCGCAGTACAGAGGCCAGTTGAAGTAGGCGATGGACTGGTTCTCCAGAATCTCCTTGGAGGCCTCGGATTTATCCTGCTTGGAATACTCTGAATTTATGTTGACAATCTTCATGGCGATTTCGGGATAGGCGAAGCCCTTCTTCACCACCACGAATCCGCCGTAGGACTTGGTGTTGATGGCGTTGATTTTACCGTTGGAGCCTACTGGTGCCGAGATGTTCACCCACTCCGCGTCCTTTGTGGCATAGGTGGACGTCTGGGCCGTGTTGAAAGGAGACCACCAGGGCCCTATGTAAGCGCCGCACTGTCCGCTGGAAATCAGGGCAACGATGTCGTCATTGGTACGGGTAGTGAACTGGGTGTCCAGCAGCCCCTCCTGATACCAGTCCCGCAGCAATGCCAGGGCATCCTTCATCTCCGGCTGTACGGAGCCGTACACCGCGTTTCCGCTGGCATCCTTGATCCAGATATTGGGATACGCGCCGAGCGCGGTGAAGATATTGTCGATTGCGAATGTATTGTTGGGATAGCTGCCGTAAACCTCCGCGTGAACCACGAGGCCTACCGTATCGTCCTGGCCGTTGCCGTCCGGATCCTGGGAGATGAACGCCCGGAGGAGGTCTGCCACCTCGTCCAGCGTAGAGGGCTCGGAAAGGTTCAGCTTATCCATCCAGTCCTTGCGCACCCAGAGGAAATCCTGGCCATCGCTGAGCTGGGTCTTGGGAATAGCCATGATCTTCCCGTCAAAGGTCACTGTGTTCAGCGGATTGTTCTCAGCGCCGTAGCTGTCATAGGCAGCCTTTACCGTGTCGCATGCCAGGTTATTGTAGATATCCGTCAAATCCTCAATCATGTCATTCTCCACCAGGTCTACCAGGGTCGCGTAGTCGCTGATATACATGATGTCAGGGATATCCTGGCTCGCAATGGCCATGGACACCTTCTGGTCATAATCCGGGCCAGTGGTGGCCTCGAACATATTTTCATTCTGGACATTGATGATTTCCTTCACGTAGCGGGTATAGGCATTGTCCGCCGGCGTATCGTTTTCGTAGGGCGTCCCCACCAGGGTGTCTCCGCCCTGATTGGTCAGGTTATACCCGCTGGTGTAGGTCACGGTCTCCGGATATTTCCCGTAAGGGTCGCCTGCCGCGGCCTCCCAGGCCGCCTTTTCCTCCTCCGACATGCCTGCCGTAGAGTCGCCTGAACCGCCGCAGCCTCCCAGAAGCGTCATAGCCATCGCTGCCGCAAGCACAAGACTCAAGTGTTTCTTTTTCATTTCCCTCATCCTCCATTTTCTTTTTCTGTATACACTGTCTTTTTCATTTTCCCGGCGGAATATATGAAAAACCGTGGGAAAATATTTTTTGTATAATCATCATATCAGACAACCAGTGGAGACGAAATATAAGAAATCCGTAAAATATGTCAGATTTCCGAGTTTCTATCCAAAACGGCCAACAGGGATTTGACAGCCCCGGTCTGTGAGGATATACTTTCCATATACAAATTGCTGTGCGGCAGATAAAGGCGCTTCCGCCGGACGGACGGCGGGAGGATAGGCGCGGCAGTGGAACAGGAGCGTGGCTTATGTACCGCATATTGATTGTAGATGATGAAAAGACCGAGAGGGAATGCATCCGTTTCCTGATCAACGAGTCCGGCATCCCTCTTGAAATCATGGATGCCAGCGATGGAAGCAGCGCGCTCCATATCCTGGGAGACTGGCCTGTGGACATTCTCTTCACGGATGTCCAGATGCCGCTGATGGACGGTCTGGAGCTGATCCGCAATGCCCAGAGGCTGCGCCCCGACCTGAAAATCATCATTTTCAGCGGCTACGCGGATTTCGAATACGCCCGCACCGCCATCACTCTGGGCGTGGAGAATTACATCTTAAAGCCGGTGATTCCCGATGAACTGGAGCGCACCCTGAGCCAGCTCATCCGCCAGCTGGACGAAGAGCAGGACAGCCGCAGGCAATTGGACAAACAGCACTCCTTCCTGCTGCAGTACTCCCTCCAGCTCTCCATCTCCGGCAATTTCAGCACGGACAAGGCAGACAGCTATGTCCTGGAGCAGCTTCCTCTGTTTCAGAACATGGTGCTGCTCCACTTTAACGACACCTTTCTGGAAAACAATTATTTCACCCTTTACGATGACCTGCGGAACGGCCTGAACCTGGATATGGAGCTTCTGACCCTCTCGCCGGAGCAGGCGCTGCTGATGCTGCGCTCTCCCATCGAAAGTCCCGTTCCCTGGGGCAGGATGCTGCTCTCCCACATAGAGTCCAGCTTCCAGACCTCCTGCTGCCTGTCCGTGAGCCAGCCTCTGCGCCTTTATCCCTCCCTGAAGGATGCCTTTGCCGAGGTGGAGAGTCAGATGGAGCAGCGCTTCTGGTCGCCCAAGGAGCAGATTTTCGTCTCCGGGCAGGTCACCTATGACGATTCCAGCCTGGACGCTTTGGATGACAATCTCCAGCTGTTGCGGATCAAGCAAGCCCTGAACGCCAGGGATGTCCCGGCCCTCCAGGCAAATCTCAATCTCCTGTGCCAGAAATATAGCCGACCCTCCAGCCAGTCGCAGATTTACGTAAAATTCATCTTTTCCAATCTGCTGACCACCTTGTATCCCTATCTCCCCTCTTCAGATACCGCAAAGCCGCTGGACATACTGGTGTCGGAGCTGTATCTGAAGCCGGATATCTCCGAGATCATCCGCATCGTGCAGGATGTGGCATCAGGCATAATAGCCGGATACACCGATAGCCAGGGCGGAATCCGGCGGGAAATCCTTCAGGTGCAGGAATATATCAGCAAAAACTACGGCAGCGACCTCTCCGTGGAGATGCTGGCCTCCATCGCTTTCCTGACGCCGGACTACTTAAGCCGCCTTTTTAAGAAGTCCACGGGAAAGAGCCTGTCCCAATATATCAGGCAGTACCGCATGGACAAGGCGCAGGAGCTTTTGATCCATACCAACAAGAAGATCATCGACATCGGCTCAATGGTAGGCTACCCGAACTATTCCTATTTCTGTCAGAGTTTCCGGGAATATTTCGGAACCTCGCCTGAAAAATACCGGAAGGAGAAGACCCCATGAACAAAATCCTGTCTCGTATCCATAGCCTGAAGTACAGGCAGAAGCTAATCCTCAACTGCATCCTGGTGGGAATCCTGCCTCTGTCCATCATGGCCGTCTACTGCTACCGCCAGACCATCAGTCTGCTGCAGCATCAGGAGTACTCTGCCCTGGACTCCGCCGCCGGGGTGGCCGTCTCCTCCATCGATTCCCAGATTGTGCTCTATGAGGATCTGCTGAACTATCTTTCCTTCTCCGATCCTGTCATCATGACCCCCACCCAGGATCCCTCACAGATTCTGGCGACCTATGTGCAGCTCAACTACGAGTTCGACGTCTTCCTGAACGGCGTGTACGTACAACACCCTGAAATCCTCCAGATTACCGTGTACAACGCCCTGTCCGACCTGACCCATGGGCCACAGCTGCGTCCGGTCTCTGACCTGGAGAAGCAGCCCTGGTATACGCCGAATGCCGTCACCCCCCGTCCGTCCTGGTATCTCAATGCGGATGGGACAATCTGTGTCATACAGAAAATTCCCAATCCCTTTTCCAAATATATCGAGTCCTACTCGGATAATTATGTGGGAATCACACTGAGCCCTCCCGCCTTTTTCAAGGTGCTGGAAAACGTCTCCTCCGACTACCACCTGGAAGTGTCCACGCCGCTGCAGTCTCTGTATGCTTTCCAGTCCTCCTCCATCGCAGGGCTTGTGCCCGGCCAGGGTGACTGGACCACCATCGCCAGGAACACCACCAACCATTTCTGGCAGATTGTCCTGGAGAAGCCCACGAAGCTGCTGTACGCGCCGGCAAACCGCATTGCATTGTTCAATACGTCGATTATCATTACCTGCCTCTTCCTGCTGCTGTTCTCCAGCCGCTTCCTTTCGGCTTATTTCGTGAAACGCATCAACAGCCTTCACGACAGCATGGAGGCCGTGCGCAGCGGCAACATGAATATCCAGATCCACGACAATCTGCCTGATGAAATCGGGTCGCTGACCAATAATTTTCAGGAAATGTTGGATGAAATCAATCGTCTGATTCGCGAGAACTACAAAAATAAGCTGCTTCTGAAGGAGACTCAGCTGAAGACCCTGCAGGCGCAGATCAACCCGCATTTTCTATATAATTGCCTCTCCCTGATCAACAGCAAGGCATTGATGAACAAGCAGCCGGAAATCAGCCAGATGTCCCAGCGGCTGTCCACCTTCTACCGCACTACATTAAATAAGGGAAGATCCGAAACGACCCTCCCCAATGAAATCGAAAATATGAAATCCTATGTGGACATCCAGAAGCTCCTCCATGACAACGACTTCGATGTGGTCTACCAGATCGACTCCCCGCTGCCGGAAATCGAGGTGCCCAACCTCCTGCTGCAGCCCCTGGTGGAAAATGCCCTGGTCCATGGCATCCTGCCCAACAAGTCCAGGTATGGCAGATTGTTCCTGGCCATATCAAAGGTCATGGACAAAATCCGCTTCACTGTCCTTGACAATGGTCTGGGCATTCCTACAGAGAAGCTGCCCACCCTGTTGCAGACCGATTCCGGCGGCTATGGGCTAAAGAACGTGCACGAGCGCCTGCAGCTCTCTTATGGGGAGGAATATGGGCTCACCATCAACAGCATTCCCGGGGAAAGCACTATGATCACTTTCACCATCCCCCTGACAAAGGGCGCTGCCGGGGGATGAACACGGTTGGGCCAGAGACTGGGCAGATGGCGTCCCGCGCCTGATGCCCGGCCGAAAACTTTTCACGCTCCTGCAGTCCTACTTCCCCAGGATGCGCCTGGCCACGTACACCCCGCTGGCGGAGGCATGGGACAGGGAGTGGGTCACGCCGCTGCCGTCGCCGATGATGTACAGCCCCTTGTGCCTGCTCTCCAGGTTCCCGTCCAGCTCCACCTCCATGTTGTAGAACTTCACCTCCACGCCGTAGAGCAGCGTGTCGTCATTGGCGGTGCCCGGCGCGATCTTGTCTAAGGCGTAGATCATCTCCATGATGCCGTCCAAAATGCGCTTGGGCAGCACCAGGCTCAGATCCCCCGGCGTGGCGGCCAAGGTGGGCGTCACCATCCCCTCGGCGATCCGGGTGGCATTGCTGCGCCGTCCCCTGACCAGGTCGCCGAAGCGCTGGACGATGACCCCGCCCCCCAGCATGTTGGACAGCCTTGCGATGCTCTCGCCGTAGCCGTTGCTGTCCTTGAAGGGCTGGGAGAAATGCTTCGCCACCAGCAGGGCGAAGTTGGTGTTCTCCGTGCGCTTCTCCGGGCTCTCGAAGCTGTGCCCGTTCACCGTGACGATGCCATTGGTATTCTCATTGACTACGATTCCGTAGGGATTCATGCAGAAGGTCCGCACATTGTCCTCGAACTTCTCCGTCCGGTATACGATCTTGCTCTCGTAGAGCTCGTCCGTCAGATGGGAGAAGATCACCGCGGGCAGCTCCACCCGGACGCCGATGTCCACCCGGTTGGATTTCGTGGGGATGTCCAGCTCATGGCAGATCTTCTCCATCCATTTGCTGCCGCTGCGGCCCACGGACACGATGCATTTCCCGCAGGTATATGCCTCTTTCCCACAGCGCACCTCGTAGCCTCCATCCGTCAACGAGATAGCGTCTACCGGCGTGTCGAAACGGAACTCCACCTTCTCCCGCAGCGCCGCGTACAGATTCTCCAGCACCACGAAGTTGATGTCCGTGCCCAGATGGCGCACGGAGGCGTCCAGGAGCTTTAGCTTGTTCTGCATGCAGATCTTCTTGAACTGGGTCCCGGCGGTGGAATATTTCTTCGTCCCCTCCCCGCCGTATTCCATGTTGATGGCATCCACGTACTCCATCAAATCGATGGCCTGTTTCTTTCCGATATACTCGTGGAGCGTGCCGCCGAAATCGTTGGTGATATTGTACTTTCCGTCGGAAAATGCTCCCGCGCCTCCGAAACCGCTCATGATGGAGCAGGACTTACAGCCGATGCAGCTCTTCACCTTCTCCCCATCGATGGGGCAATGGCGCTTCTCCAGGGCGTGTCCGGCTTCGAAGACCGCGATCTTCAGCTCCGGTCTCTCCTTGGCCAGCTCATAGGCGGAAAAGATGCCTCCCGGCCCCGCTCCCACAATGATGATGTCGTATTGCATGATAACCTCCTCGCTTTCACCGGCCGCCTTCTTCCAGCCGGATTTCCCCCACAGGCTATTCTAACACAGGCCCGGCTATCCCGCAAGCGGCCAATGCCACTCTTTTCTATCTCTCCTTGCAGGATGAGCTGGTGGGATGCCCCATTCCTTTCCTGATGCTCTTATCATCATACACTAGGTTGCGGCTTATGAAAAGGGACGGATTTTCTGTTCCGCCCCTTACACTTCCTATACCTCATCCTGCTTTGATTCATCGGCCTGGGCGACGTCATCGCCCCGCAGCTGGTTCCCTACGCTGGCCTCCTCGTCCTCGATTTCCTTCTTCACGGACTGGATCTTGGTGTCCTCGGCAATGGCCCGCATGATCAGGTTCATATCCTCCGGCGAGAACATGCCCGCCGCCT
>CAOOJO010000093.1 GCA_948496895.1 uncultured Acetatifactor sp.
CTGGCATATCCGGGACGAGGGCATTTATTCCCTGGAGAAGGGAAGGACTTTTTATACTTCCAACGCAGGCCTGAAAGAGCTGCGGGAGGAGATAGCAGGCTATCTGTACAGAAAACAGGGGATCCGTTACGAGCATCCCATGAAAGAAATCCTGGTCACGGTGGGCGGTTCCGAAGCCATCGACATCGGCTTCCGCGCCATGATCAATCCCGGGGACGAGGTGCTGATTCCCCAGCCCAGCTTCGTGTCCTATGAACCCTGCGCGGTGATGGCGGGGGCGAAGCCCGTGATCATCAACCTGAAGGCGGAGAACGAGTTCCGGCTCACCGCCCAGGAGCTGGAGGAAGCCATCACGGACAGGACCAAGATCCTGGTGCTGCCCTTCCCCAACAATCCCACCGGAGCCATCATGGAACGGAAGGACCTGGAGGCCATCGCGGAGGTGATTCTGAAACATGACATCTATGTCATGTCCGATGAAATCTACGCGGAGCTTTCCTACAAGGAGAAGCATGTCTCCATCGCCCAGCTCCCGGGCATGCAGGAGCGCACCATCCTAATCAACGGCTTCTCCAAGGCCTTTGCCATGACCGGCTGGCGGCTGGGCTATGCCTGCGGGCCCGAGGCCATCATAGAACAGATGACCAAGATTCACCAGTTCGCCATCATGTGCGCGCCCACCACCAGCCAGTACGCGGCAGTGGAGGCGCTGAGGAACGGCGATGACGACGTGGCCGAGATGTGCACGGCCTACAACCAGAGGCGGCGCTTCCTGGTGCATGCCTTCCGGAAGATGGGACTGCCCTGCTTTGAACCCTACGGAGCCTTCTACATCTTCCCCTGCATCAGGGAATACGGCATGAGCAGCGACGACTTCGCCATGCGGTTCCTGAAGGAGGAGGGCGTGGCCGTGGTGCCGGGGACGGCCTTCGGCGACTGCGGGGAGGGATATCTGCGCATCTCCTACGCCGCGTCCCTGGAGAACCTGCGCACGGCTATGGAGAGGCTTGAGCGGTTCCTGAAAAAGCTCAGAGAGGAGCGCGGGGACAGATAGGGAGGTGCGGCTATGAAGAAGAAAATCGGCATCGCGGTAATCGCCATTGCCCTGCTTTTGTCCGGCTGTACCGTCCCGCTGCCCATGGAACTCTTTGAGCAGATTTCCCGGATGGGGGACAGGGCCGGGGAATCTTCCGAGAGTGCCGTGAGCCAATCGGAGGAGAGCATAGAAACGTTGAAAGAAAAACGGAATGACGACAGCGCCGCGGAAGCTGGCGGAGATGGACAGGAAGACGACGCATCCGAAGAAAGCCGGAGGGGCAGCGCCGGGGGAAGCGGCGATGACGAAGACGGCGAGGCGGAGGACTCTTATGTAAAGGGCACCACCACGGACGACGGATGGGAAAGCGAATACTGGAACCTGCGCTTCACGGCCCCGGAGGGCATCTACATGCTCAGCGAGGAGGGGCTGGATGCCCTGATGGGAATCAGCGAGGACATCATTCAGGAGAACTACAGCGAGAGGCAGCAGCAATACCTGGAACTGACCACGCTGTATGAAATGGTGGCCACCAGCGCCGAAGGGGATGCCAATGTGGCGGTGTCCGTAGAGAAGCTGATGGTCAGGGGCATGACCACGGAGGATTATAAAAAGGCGGCGATCCTGCATTTGAAGATGCTGCAGAATCCGGTCTATGAGATACTGGAGGACAACGGCACGGCGGAACTCGCGGGAGAGACCTTTACGATGGTGAATACCGTGGCAAAGAGCGAGGAGGACTATCTTCAGGACTATTATTTCCGGGTGGAAGACAACAGGGCGCTGATCATCATCATTACCTACAGGGAGGCGACAGCGGATCAGGCTCCGACGCTTTTAGGCGGCTTTGACGTATACTGAAACGGGGGACTGGACGGATGCATATCGTGCTGCACCAGCCGGAGATACCGGGGAATACGGGAAATATCGGGCGTACCTGCGTGGCTACGGGCACGCCCCTGCACCTGATAGAGCCTCTGGGCTTCCGGCTGGACGAAAAGTCCATCCGGCGGGCCGGGATGGACTACTGGCATCAGCTGGAGGTCCGCAGGTACATGAATTTCGATGAATTTAGAGAGCGCAATCCCGGCGCGAGAATCTGGATGGCCACCACCAAGGCCAGGCGTATCTATACGGAGGTGGACTACGGGCCGGATGACTACATCATGTTCGGCAAGGAGAGCGCGGGCATCCCGGAGGAGATATTGGTGGAGCACGAGGCAGACTGCATCCGCATCCCCATGCTTCCCTCCATCCGCTCTCTGAACCTGTCCAACTCCGTGGCCATCGTGCTGTACGAGGCGCTGCGGCAGAACGGCTTCGGGGGTCTGCAGCAGGAGGGGGAGCTACATCGGCTGCACTGGCAGTGAGCCTGTAAAATCTAATTGTTGAGTCCTTTTGACTGTGATAGAGTAAAAGTCGGAATCGAAGTAAGGCATCGGGCCGGATAAGGGGGTATACAGATGAAGCAGGCATACGTAGTAGGGATAGGCGGCTGCAGCGCCAGCGGCAAATCCACGCTGGGCAACAGGCTGGCGGAGGAGCTGTCGGACTTGAAGGTGAAGGTCTTCCATATCGACAAGTATTTCCGGGAGCCATCGGAGCGGCCTCAGGTCATGGGCATCCTGGACGGCAGAATCTACCGGGATGATAACCACCCGGATACCATGGACCTGGACAGGCTCCATGTGGACGTGGCGGCGTCCAGGGACGAAGATTATGATGTAGTCCTGATAGAGGGGATGTTCATCCTCTGGGACCAGGCCATGGCGCCGTTGCTGGATTTGAAGGTATTCGTGGACTGCGACCCGGACGAGCGGCTGCGCAGGCGCATCTCGCGCAACCTGGGATTCGGCTACGACTTAAACGACATCATGGACAGATATGTCCAGGCCGTCCAGCCCAGGCAGAGGGAATATGTGGAACCCTCCAAATGGAACGCGGACATCATCGTCAACGGCTTCCGGACAGTGGACGGAGGCCCGGCGGGGGTGGACATCCTTCTGTCCTGGATCAGGAAGAACGTGGCCGAAAGGGAGGTCACCTCACCAGGGCCAGCAGCACAGGAATGGTGAACACGCACAGAATGGTAGTCAGGATGATGGCAGCGCTGCAGGTGCTGCCATCGATGCCTTTCTGGTTCCCCAGGATCAGGGGCATGTTGCCGATGGGCATGCCGAACATCACCATGCATACGGAGAGCAGGGCAGGGTCGTCCGTGGCCAGCCGCAGCAGCGGCAGCATCCCAAGCGGCAGGAGCAACAGCTTTATCACAGAGAACACATACAATTTCGGCTGACAGAAGATTCGCTTCAGATCCGTGTTGGCCAGGGCGAAGCCTACGGCCACCAGGGCCATGGGGGAGGTCACGTTCCCCAGATAGGTCACCGCCGTCATCAGGAATCCCGGAAGCTGTACGCCCGCGATGATGAGCAGGATGGCCGCCACGCCGGACACCATCCCCGGATTCAAAATAGTCTTCAGGGAAGAGAGCGAGAACTTCCCATCCATCAAAGCCACCCCGTAGGTATAGAACACGATGGTATACAGCACCAGGAATTCCGTCACATAGACCACATATTCGGCTCCCAATATGCTGCTGACCACAGGTATGCCGATGAACCCCAGGTTCGAGAAGACGAACATCATCTGATAAATCTTGCGCTGGTCGGCGCGCCTGTCGAAGAGCGGCGCCAGGAGCATGCCCGCCAGGATCAGTATGGCGAACATGGCGATGGCGATCATGCTCACCAGCCCCATGGTACGCAGAGGAATCAGCCCCACGGAGGACGCGGCACTGGACAGGATGAGCATGGGATTGAAGACGTTCACGATCATCCTGGACATCTGGGTGTTGGTGTGGGCGTCCAGCATGCCCTTTTTCGTCATGAAATACCCGGCTCCTATCATGATGAGCAGACATAGCATCTGGAAAAATACGGTAATTATCGCCATGGGAGATCTCCTTCGTTGAAAAACTGTGTCAATATTATACCATTCGGCGTTTCCTGCCAAAAGTATGGTCATATTATACCATGTTTCCTCCAAAAGTAAAGCTTCCGTATATTTCCGCCTTAAAGCGGGATACTAATGGCAACTGCCATAAGGCGCAATCTGATTTCAGCGAGGTGGAGGTTTTATGTCGAGGACAGTGGATGACAAGGGAAATGTAAGGGAAGAAAGGGCCGGGGACGTGCGCCCTTTCGGAATCCGGGACAAGATAGGCTATATGTTCGGGGATTTCGGCAATGATTTCAGCTTCATATTCGCCAGCAGCTACTTAATGGTATTCTATACCAAGGTGCTGGGACTGAGCGGCTTCGTGGTGGGATTCTTGTTTTTGGGGGCCAGGTTCGTGGACGCTTTTACGGATGTGACTATGGGACGTATCGTAGACCATATGCGGCCCGCGAAGGACGGCAGGTTCCGGTCGTGGATCAGGCGCATGTGCGTCCCCGTGGCTGTGGCAAGCTCCGTCATGTACCTGTATTTCGTCCGGGACTGGCCCTATGGGGCCAAGCTGGTCTATGTGACCTTCACGTACCTGCTGTGGAGCAGCTTCTGCTATACCGCCATCAATATCCCCTACGGCTCCATGGCCTCTGTCATCAGCCCGGACGTGAAGGACAGGGCCTCCCTCTCCACCTTCCGCAGCATCGGCGCCAGCCTGGCCGGGCTTGCCATCGGGGTACTGGTGCCGTTGATCGTATACGAGACGGATGCAGAGGGGAACCAGGTGGTGCTGCCGGTGCGCTTTACGCTGACGGCGGTTGTGTTCGGCGTGCTGGCCATCGTCTGCTATGTGCTCTGCTATACCCTGTGCAGGGAGCGGGTGTTCTTCGAGAAAAAGGAGGGCTCCGGGGAGGGCGCTCTGGACATGCTGAAAAGTCTTGGGAGGAACAGGCCATTGCTGGCGCTGGTGTGCGCCGCTTTGGTGCTGCTGCTGGCCACCCTGCTGGGGCAGACCATGAACAATTACCTCTTCCTGGACTATTTCCGCAACGCCAAAGCCCTGTCTATAGCAAATGTGGTGGGAATCGGCGGCACATTGCTCCTGGCCCCCTTCATCTCCACCATCGTCTCGCGGTTCGGCAAGAAGGAGGCCGGAGCCCTGGGGATGCTGGCGGCGGGAATCGTGTACCTGGCCCTGTTCCTGCTGCGGGTCAGGAGCATCCCCCTGTTCATGGCGCTGCTGTTCCTTGGCACCCTGGGGGCGGGGCTCTTCAACATGGTCATCTGGGCATTCATCACGGATATCATTGACTACCAGGAGATAGTCACAGGCAGGCGGGAGGACGGCACGGTCTACGCGGTGTACTCCTTTGCCAGGAAGGTGGGGCAGGCCCTGGCCGGGGGACTGGGCGGCTTCGTGCTGACTGCCATCGGCTATGTGTCGGAGGCGCCTGCCCAGACAGAAGCGGTGTCGGAGCGGATCTACACCGTGGCCACTCTGGTGCCCGGGGTCTGCTACCTGGCGGTGTTTTTGATTATCTGGTTCGGCTATCCTCTGACGAAAGGCCAGGTGGAGCAGAATACGGAGGCCCTGCGCCGGAAGCGGGAGGAGGCCTAGCGCGGCCCGCTTTCGATGATCTACTGGGAAATTTGTCGAATCCTGTAGAAGGTTGGCATTTGGCATTGACAAGATATCCTATATCGGGTACGATGAATAGAACCAGAACGGATCCGGGACAGCTTACGGTCCGATGCCGCGAAAAAGCGACGCGAGGAGGCATATGAAGCTCAATACATCAAAGATAACCGTCCCTGGCCTGTGGGATGCCATACAGGCACACGAGGGACAAAGATTTCTCACCAAAAAGGGCCTGCCTTTTACTTACACCATCAAGGGCGGCGAGCTGTTCACGGACAGGAGGGAGCGCTCCATCACCAGGAGCACCTTCGAGAAGGCTTACGAGAAGCTGATCCAAGACCAGGTGGGCGAGGGCGCGCCGAAGAGGATTGTAGGGCCGAAGACCCTGAACCTGTACGGCGCTCCCTACATATGGGCCGTATTCATGGGCATAGGGCTGATCGAGGAGGCCGTGTACGTCCAGGAGGAGATAGACATGGGGGACTAAAGCCCCGGGGTTCATTCGGGCGTGTGGGACATGACGGCATTCCGATATGCGCCCCGTACCCAAGCCCGCATGGGATTTCCATCAGTCCCGCACACAGGCGATGACTGCCCGGATGGGCTCCCCCTCCGGGGAGAGGATGCTGTACGCCCCGGCGGCCTCCGGCACGATGCAGGTCTCCGCGTAGTGCAGCGCGAAGGGCGGGAAGTTCTCCGATTGGCTTAAGAGCAGGGCATGGGAGCCCTCCACCAGATTGATGACATGGACGCTGCCGTTTCGGCGGATCGGCAGCTCTTTTTTCGTGCTGACCCGGTAGGTGTCCAGAAACTCCCGCCTGTGCAGGCCTGTGCGCTCCACGGTGCCGTTTTCATCCTGATGCAGTATCGTAATTGCGTTTATCAGATTTTCTTTTACCCACTCGGTATCCCTTTCCCACTGAATGTTGGCCATGCCGTGCTCCAGGTGGATGGGCCGGGGCCTGCCGTCCAGGTCCAGCCGCCCCCAGTCCCAGAGCTTGAAGGTGAAGATATAGGGGGTGGCGCTGATCTCCAGCACCATGGTATCTGCGCCGGAGCAGTGCACCGTCCCGGCGGGGATCAGCACATGGTCGTGCTTCTTCACCGGGATGCGGTTGACGAACCTTTCCGCGGGGAAGGCCGGGCCGCCGCTCTGGGCCTTCTCCAGCGCCCGGCGCATCTCCTCCGGGTCGGTTCCGGTCCGGATCCCCAGATAGACGCAGGGGTCTTCGCCCTGGGCGTCCAGCAGGTAATAGCTCTCGTCCTGGGTGTAGTGCATGTTGAACTGCTGCTGGATATATTCCGTCAGGGGGTGCACCTGGAGGGACAGGTTCTGGCCGTGCACGGTGTCCAGCATGTCGAAGCGGATGGGGAACTCCCTGCCGAAGCGGGCGTGCACCCTGTCCCCCAGCAGCTCCCTGGGACAGGAATGGACCAGGTTCAGCGCGGGGGTTTGGATCAGCTGTCCGCCGAAATCCAGGAGGAGGCTGTTCTCCTCCGGCACGCCGTCGAAGCTCCAGGCGTAGTTGCTGCCGTTCTCCGGCAGGCCGAAGCGGGCCGCCATCCAGTCGCCGCCCCATACCCCCGGGTCGAAGTAGGGCACCATGCGGAAGGGCTGGGCCGCGGCCTGGGAGAGGGCTTCGCGGTAGGCCTCTCCGGAGACCATGGCAGGAGCCCCTTCCGTGGTCATGTCCAGATAGAAGTCCATCCGGGGGAGCAGCCTGTCCTTCACCCTGTCTGCCCAGCGCCATTCGGCGAAATAGCCTCTTTTGTATTTTTCGTTCCGGGGGAGGGACGTCCTGGCGGTGCGCCAGTTGGGGAGGCCTCTTCGGTAGCGGAGCTGGATCTCCCACCGGGTGATGTCCGCCAGGATCAGGAGGTCTCCCTGGCAGACCAGGGACGCGCCCACGCCGTATACCAGCACGATGCCGGAATCCGCGGCATCGATCAGACGGCGGGCGGCCTCCAGGTTCTCGGGCGGGAAGAATTCCTCCAGCCGCCTGGTGGTCATGATGGCGAAGACGGGGTCGTCCGTCAGGTCGCGCCGGATCTGGGCATCGATGTCCTCCGGGGCCAGGGCCAGGTCGTCGCTGTGGACGGTTTCCGCGGGATTCAGGGGGGAGAACAGCGACAGCACCTCCTCCTGGTCCACGCCGGGATAGCACTCCACAGTGATGATGATTTTCTTGTAGTCGGTTTTTCCAGGGTCGATTTTTCCGCAGCCGTTTTTCCCGTAGTTGCCGCGCAGACGGGAGAGGCTTATTTTTATGGCATCGCTGCCCGCGGACACGGCACCGTCATGGCCGGTGACGCGGATGGTGGGGAACTGCCTGTAGGGATAGGTGGGGCGGTCTTGCTTCATGAGGGATACCTCCGATTTTGCTGTCTTGGTGTCTGGGTTCTCCGGGATGCTCTCCGGCTCTGATTCCAGCGGGCTTTTATGTCAATACAATACAGGAATCCAGAAAATTTGTCAATACATAAGTTTAAAAAGAAAAATATGTATTTACAAATCGGGGCGGTAATGATATACTGGCCTCAGTGCAGAGCGAGGCATCACAGGTCGAGGCGTCACAGGCCGCAACGCCGCATGGCGCAGCGCCATTGCCTGCCGCAAGCCGCGGGGAAGGCCTGGGGGCAGCACAGCACGGAAAGGGGGAGCCATGCAGTCGAGATATGTGCAGATAGCGGAGCGGATCCGGGGGGAGATCGCCAGCGGGCAATATGCCTCCGGCGACAGGATACCCACAGAGAATGAGCTGGCCCGGATGCTGGACGTCAGCCGCCCCACGGTGCGCCAGGCCTTGGACCTCCTGGCCAGGGAAGGGCTTCTGGTGCGGGTGAAGGGCAGCGGCACCTTCGTCTCCCAGTCCAAGCTGGTGCATGAATCCACCACCTTCGTCACCGGATACCGGGAGGAGAGCA
>CAOOJO010000094.1 GCA_948496895.1 uncultured Acetatifactor sp.
GAAAACCGTTGCGGCGGGCGTAATCTTCCAGCATGGATTTCTGGTTGCTGATGGAATTACTCTCACCTTGGAGTTCATCGTCACGGGAGAGCCTCTCGTACAGCGGGGTAATCTTGGTTTTCGTCATAGCGTCTGCCTCCTTACATGAAATATGCTCTAAATGAGTTCTTCACTAACCATGAGAAAATCTCGTGATTAAGAAGTCATTTAGAGCATATATCACCTGCTGTAGAGAAGCATGTCCTGTACCGCCTCAATCGCCGACTCTCCATGGCCGTCATACACTGTCTCAGACGCGTGATCCGTAAAGCAGGTCTTTCCGGAGTAATCCGGTTCCGCATCGAATCTCTCCGCGTTTCCTATGGCCTTTTGCAGATAGTGTCTGATGTCCACAGTGTAATCCGTATGCTCCGCAGAGCCTTTATAGGCATACACTGTGGCAATCATTGCTTCGGCCATAGCTGCTGCCCGGATATAATAACCGGTCTTTCCGTCCTGCACGGACGCGCAGAAGCCTTCCATCCAGACCGCAAGCTTCAGCAGGGCATCGTATCTTCCGGTATTGATCAGTACGGAATACATGACCCAGCAGCATTGGAACAGTTCAAATGCCTTCTGCTGGAACACTCCCGCCACCCTGTCCCACGCCTTGTCATATTGCTTCAGGCCTGCCAGGAAATTGGCAATCATCCAGTCGTTCACATTGGATATATTATATTTCTCCAGATAGGAAATCGCCTTTTCCTTTTGCCCGAGAATGCCATAAATGGTTCCGATTTTCTGATGAATCTTCACACTGCTGGAAGAGAAGCCGCCATCCTTCTCCGATAATTGCGCCACTTTTTGATACACCTCAATGGCCAGCGCAAGATTCTTCCTCGCCTCTTCCCTTTTTTCGCCCACAGGTGAATTCGTCTGTACAACGGCTGCCATATAGAGAAGCTCTCCGCATTCATATAGGACCTCTGGCTGGTTCGGGAATTTCTGCAGAGCCTTCTTCGCCTCCGCCGCGCCCGCCTCGTACCGATGCTCATTTTCCAGAGTCCTGAGATGCTCCACCGTCTGTCCTGCGCTTCTGTGGTACCATCTGTACCCCAGCAGGGCATCGACGGATTCCTGGAAAAAATCGGCCAGTTCTACTATTGTTTCAATATCGGGTACCGAAATGGCGCTCTCCCACTTTGACACTGTCCCCACCGAGACGTCCATTGCCTCCGCTAACTGCTCCTGTGTCAGTCCAAGTCTTTTTCTGTTCGCTTTGATGTTCTGTGATAATCGCACTTCCATAAATCAGGCCTCATTTCTTATTTGTCCGGACAGATACAGTATATCTCCATTTGCGCCTCATGAACAGCGCACAGCTTTCAATTTTGGAAAGATATCTTTTCCTTATCAGGAAAATTTATGGCCATTTCCATAGAAATCCATCCCCGCCATGCTGACCATGCTCAGCATACTTGACTTTTCCAGGCAGATATGATACCGTAACTATCATATGATACTTTACTGCTTTAAATCGAAAACGTGATGGAGATGAAACAAAGAACAATGGGACGCGCAGGATGCCTCCCACTGTAGCGGACAGGAGGAAAAAAGAGATGCCAGTCATGCAATTCCTGGAAAGGAACGCGAGAGAATACCCGAACGAAATCGCATTGGTGGAGCTGAACCCGGAGGAAAAGGACACCCGCAGAACCACCTGGAAAGAATACGAGCTGATCCAGCCCGACCGCTTCGAGCCCTACCGCCGGGAGATCACCTGGAGCGTGTTCAACGAAAAGGCCAACCGCTTCGCCAACATGCTCATCAGCCGGGGCATCAAGAAAGGGGACAAGGTGGCCATATTGATGTACAACTGCCTGGAATGGCTCCCCATCTACTTCGGCGTGCTCAAAAGCGGCGCCATCGCCGTGCCCTTCAACTTCCGCTATGACGCCGGGGAGATCCTGTACTGCGCGGAGCTGGCGGAGGTAGACATGATTGTCTTCGGCCCCGCCTTCATCGGGCGCATCGAGGCCAACGCGGAGCGGCTCTCCAAGGGGAGGCTATTGATCTACGTGGGGGACAACTGCCCCACTTTCGCTGAGAGCTACCACGAGCTGGTGGCGGACTGTTCCAGCCAGACCCCGGACGTGCCGCTTACCGACGAGGATTTCGGCGCCATCTATTTCTCCTCGGGAACCACCGGCTTCCCCAAGGCCATCCTACATAAGCACCAGAGCCTGACCCAGGCCGCGGAGATGGAGCAGAAGCACCACGCCACAGGCAGGGAGGACACCTTCCTGTGCATCCCGCCCCTGTACCACACCGGCGCGAAGTTCCACTGGATGGGCAGCCTGGTGGCGGGCAGCAAAGCCGTGCTCCTAAAGGGCACCAGGCCCGAGACCATCCTGTCCACCATCTCCAAGGAGCGCTGCACCATCGTATGGCTCTTGGTGCCCTGGGCCCAGGACATCCTGGACGCGCTGGACGCCAGGCTTTTGCACCTGGAGGATTACGAGCTGTCCCAGTGGCGGCTGATGCACATCGGGGCACAGCCCGTGCCGCCCTCCCTGATCAAGCGCTGGAAAGAATATTTCCCGAACCATGCCTACGACACCAACTACGGCCTCTCCGAGTCCACAGGCCCGGGCTGCGTCCATCTGGGCATGGAGAACATCCACAAGGTGGGGGCCATCGGCGTGCCGGGCTACCGCTGGAAGTGCAAGATCGTGGGCGAGGACGGAAACGAAGTGGCCAGGGGCAACGTGGGCGAGCTCTGCGTCAAGGGGCCGGGGCTCATGACCTGCTACTACCGGGACGAGAAAGCCACCGCCGAGGCCTTAAAGGACGGGTGGCTCTGCACCGGGGACATGGCCATGCAGGACGAGGACGGCTTCTATTTCCTGGTGGACCGCAAGAAAGACGTGATCGTCAGCGGCGGCGAGAACATCTACCCTGTGCAAATCGAGGATTTCCTGAGGCGGCATGACAAGATTAAAGACGTGGCCGTCATCGGCCTGCCCGACAGGCGGCTGGGCGAGAAGACCGCGGCCATCATCGAGATCAAGGATGGAATGGACTGCACCGAGGTGGAGATAGACGAGTTCTGCAAAGAGCTGCCCAGGTACAAGCGCCCCAAGGAGATCATTTTCCACGAGATTCCCAGGAACGCCACGGGCAAGATCGAGAAGCCAAAGCTGCGCAAGATGTACGGCGCGGACCAGCTGGTGGCCCAGGAGAACAGAGGGTAAGCCTGAACCTGAAAATGCAGCCCCCATCCGCCCTGAGTCAACACCCCCTCTGCAAGCAGCAGGGGGGCTTGACCCTCGCGGCATCCGCCAAGGTTCTTTGGACTTTGACTCACTGCTCGCGGGAATCAGGGCCAGCGGGGCGGTTTTCTATTTCTGTATACAATTATCCGAATTTATCAGAACATATTTGCGTGTTCTCCCATTACCACAGGGTTCTATTTTTTTATCCTCAACAAGCTCCGAAAGCAATGCCCTAATCCTCGCCTGGCTCAACCCCAGATGCTCTGCCATATCGGCGGAACCTGCGCTGCCGTTTTCAGCGATAAAGGCAAGGATCGACTGCTTATTGCCAATCGTCTTTGCAGCCTGGCTGTTCCTCTTTGTCGTTTCCGCTTGCTTTTTCCGCTTGTTTTTTCCGCTCGTTTTTTCCACTTGTTTTTTCCGCTTGTTTTTTCCGTTTGTTTTTTCCGCTTGTTTTTCGATAAAAGCAAGCGGATTGACTTTTCCCGCCGGATATGATACGGTAAGTACCGAAAGGAACCGGAACCATGCCCAATACCAAGTTAGCTCTAGAATCCTCCCTAAAGAAGCTCCTGCTGCGCAAGCCCCTGGACAAGATCACCATCAACGACCTGACCGCCGACTGCGGCATCAGCCGCATGTCCTTCTACTACCACTTCCGGGACATCTACGACCTGGTGGAGTGGGTCTGCGTGGAGGACGGCAGGCGGGCCCTCCAGGGCAAGAAGACCTACGAGACCTGGCAGGAGGGGCTGGAGCAGATTTTCGAGGCGGTGCTGGAGAACAAGCCCTTCATCCTGAACGTCTACCGCGCCGTCAGCAGGGACAAAATCGAGAGCTACCTGTACAAGCTCACCTACAGCCTGATCGCCGATGTGGTGGAGGAGAAATCCGCGGGCACAGTCCTGGCGGAGGAGGACAAGGCCTTCATCGCGGAATTCTACAAATACGGCTTCGTAGGCGTCATGCTGGACTGGATCGCGGAGGGGATGAAAGCGGACTATCAGGAAATCACCCGCCGGGTCTGCGTCCTGATGCACGGCAGCATAGACAATTCTGTACATAATTTCAAATCTTCAGGAAAATGACCTCCCTGATTTTATCAAAACAGCCCGAGTGATAAGTTTTTTATCATCCGGGCCGTTTTGTAAATTGGAAAGCGCATAAAAATGCTTTAAGATACCATCATAAGGAACAGCACACAGAGCAATATCAGAAAGGATGGTACCACACAATGGCAAAGAACAAAAAACTCGCAATCACAGCAGCAATCGCGGCAGGCGCAGGTGCCGCCGCCATAGCGGCAAAGAAGCATAAGACAGGACAAATGTCCGCCCAGAGGAAGACAGTCCCCGACGCAGCCCTGAAAGATTACCGCAACACGGAGCTGGGCAAGCACGAAAAGAACAGCAAGGGAATCTACTACACCAACGGCAACTACGAAGCCTTCGCAAGGCCCAGGAAGCCCCAGGGCGTGGAGGAAAAGAGCGCCTACATCGTAGGCAGCGGCCTGGCCTCCCTGGCGGCGGCCTGCTTCCTGGTCCGGGACGGCCAGATGCCGGGTGACCACATCCACATCCTGGAGGCCATGGACATCGCGGGCGGCGCCTGCGACGGCATCTTCGACCCCACCAGGGGCTACGTCATGCGGGGCGGCAGGGAGATGGAGGACCATTTCGAATGCCTCTGGGACCTGTTCCGCAGCATCCCCTCCCTGGAGACCCCGGGCGTGTCCGTGCTGGACGAATACTACTGGCTGAACAAGGAAGACCCCAACTACTCCCTCTGCCGGGCCACCGTGAACCGGGGCAAGGACGCCCATACCGACGGTAAGTTTAACCTAAGCCAGAAAGGCGCAATGGAGATCATGAAGCTCTTCATGACCAAGGACGAAGACCTCTACGACAAGACCATCGAGGACGTGTTCGACGAGGAAGTCTTCGGCTCCACTTTCTGGCTGTACTGGAGGACCATGTTCGCCTTCGAGAACTGGCACAGCGCCCTGGAGATGAAGCTGTATTTCCAGCGCTTCATCCACCATATCGCAGGCCTGCCGGACTTCAGCGCCCTGAAGTTCACCAAGTACAACCAGTACGAGTCCCTGATCCTCCCCATGCAGAAGTACCTGGAGGACGCGGGCGTGGACTTCCGGTTCGGCACCGAAGTCACCAATGTGATATTTGAGAAAAAGGACGGGAAAAAGGTGGCCAAGGCCATCGAGTGCAAGGTAGGCGGCGTGGAGCAGGGCATCATGCTCACGGAGAACGACCTGGTCTTCGTCACCAACGGAAGTTGCACCGAGGGCACCATCTACGGCGACCAGGACCACGCGCCCAACGGGGACGCGGAGGTGCGCACCAGCGGCTGCTGGAGTCTGTGGCGCAATATCGCCAGGCAGGATTCCGCCTTTGGCCATCCGGAGAAGTTCTGCTCCGATGTGAGCAAGACCAACTGGGAATCCGCCACCGTCACTACCCTGGACGACAGGATACTGCCCTACATCACCGACATCTGCAAGCGCGACCCCAGACGCGGCAGGGTGGTCACCGGCGGCATCGTCAGCTGCAAGGATTCCTCCTGGCTCTTAAGCTGGACCATCAACAGGCAGGGGCAGTTCAAAGAGCAGGATAAGGACAAGGTCTGCGTCTGGGTCTACGGCCTGTTCACGGACGTGCCCGGGGACTTCGTGAAGAAGCCCATGCGGGAGTGCACCGGCAGGGAGATCACCGAGGAATGGCTCTACCACCTGGGCGTGCCCGTGGAGGACATCCCGGAGCTTGCGGAGCACAGCGCCGTCTGCGTGCCCACCATGATGCCCTACATCACCGCCTTCTTCATGCCCAGGAGGAAGGGAGACCGCCCGGACGTGATTCCTGACGGATGTGTCAACTTTGCCTTCCTGGGACAGTTCGCGGAGACACCCAGGGACACCGTCTTCACCACCGAGTACTCCGTGCGTACCGCCATGGAGGCCGTCTACGGGCTGCTGGGCGTGGACAGGGGCGTGCCCGAGGTCTGGGGCAGCGTCTACGACATCCGGGAGCTCCTGGACAGCAGCGTGAAGCTCATGGACGGCAAGTCCCCTCTGGAGATAGAGCTTCCCGGCCCCCTGAACGCCCTGAAGAAGCCCCTGCTCCATTTCGTCAAGGGCACCGTGATTGAAAAGGTGCTGCGGGACCACCATGTGCTGAAGGACGGCATGCTCTGATCCGGCGAATGCTTTCCCCATGATAATCCTATAGGAAAATGCGCCTCCCCCGTCCGGCCCGGAACCAGGGCCGAGCGGGGGAGTTTTTTGCGGGATAAAGGAAATAAACCTTGCAATCTCCCCGCGCTTACTCTACACTAAAGCTATCAGCCGCACCTCGTTTTTCAGACAGCTTTTCATCATCAGGAAGGAGGAAATCATATGAATTTCCGTCAAGTACACCTTGATTTCCATACCAGCGAGAAGATACCGGGTATCGGAAGCAGATTCAGCAAAGCGCAGTTCCAGGAGGCCCTAAGGACAGGGCACGTGAACTCCATCACCGTCTTCTCCAAATGCCACCACGGATGGGCCTACCATCCCTCCAAGGCCAACGAGATCCATCCCGGGCTGGATTTCGACCTGCTGGGCGCCCAGATTGAGGCGGCCCATGAAATCGGGGTCAGGACGCCGGTCTATCTGTCCGCCGGGTTCGATGAGAAGATGGCCCTGCGCCACCCGGAGTGGCTGGTGGTGGGCGAGGAGGATGGAAAGCTCCAGCTCCCGGACTTCACCACGCCCCATTACCATCTGTTCTGCTTCAACTCCCCCTACCTGGACTACCTGCTGGCCCAGATTGAAGAGGTGGTTCGAAACTACGATGCGGACGGCATCTTCCTGGACATCGTGGGGGTGCGCAGATGCCACTGCCAGTATTGCGCCCGCACGCTCCTGGAGGAGGGGAAGGATCCCCTGGACGATGCCGCCGTGGCCAATCTGGGCGAGCGTGTCTATAAGAATTATACGAAAAAGGTACGGGAGGCCATCGACCGGATAAAGCCCGGCCTCCCCGTCTTCCACAACAGCGGCCATATCCAGCGGGGCAGACGCGACCTGGCCTATGTGGACTCCCATCTGGAGCTGGAGAGCCTTCCCACCGGCGGCTGGGGCTATGACCACTTCCCCCTCTCCGCCAGGTATGTGCAGCAGCTGGGCATGGACTACCTGGGCATGACGGGCAAGTTCCACGGCACATGGGGCGAGTTCGGCGGCTTCAAGCATCCCAACGCCCTGCGCTACGAGGTGAGCCTGGCTGCCGCCAACGGGGCCAAGAGCTCCATCGGAGACCAACTCCATCCCCAGGGCGAGATGGACATGGCCACCTACAGGCTCATAGGGGCTGCTTACGGGGAGCTGGAGGAAAAGGAGGAATGGCTGGATCACGTGAAGCCTGTGGCGGACGTTGCCCTGTTCTCCTGCCAGGCCTATTCCAGCTTCCTGGACAGCTCTCAGGGCGAGCGCAATCCGGATGCCGATGCGGGTGCGGTGCGCATGCTTTTGGAGGGCCACTATCTGTTCGACGTGGTGGACGCGGAATCGGACCTGGGCAGCTATAAGGTGATTATACTCCCTGACTGCGAGCGAATCACCCCGGCTCTACAGGAGAAGCTGGACGCATTCCTAAGCGGCGGCGGCAGAATCCTGGCCTCCGGAAAGTCAGGGCTTTTGGAAGACAAAGATGTCTTTGCATTTGATTTCGGAGCGGAGTACATCGGCCAGGCCCCTTACACGCCCTGCTATTTCCGGCCGGATTTTGCCATGGAAGGGCTTTTTGATACCGCTTACGTACTATATTCCCAGGCGGAAATGGTCTCCCTGGCCGCCGGCTCCTCCTTGGGCCGCCAGGAGGTCCCCTATTTCAACCGCACAGCGGAGCATTTCTGTTCCCATCAGCATACGCCGGACTCCGGGGAGTCCACAGGCCCCGGCATGACCCAGGGGAAGGACGGCATCTACATTGGCTGGCAGGTGTTCTCCGAATATGCCAGGCATGGTGCCCTGATCTCCAAACGGATGGTGCAGCATGCCCTGGATGTGCTGCTTGGCGAAGAGAAGACCCTGGAGACCACCCTGGGCGCACAGGGGGTGGTCACGCTGATGGAGCAGGAGGGCAGGTATGTCCAGCATCTGCTCTACGGGGTTCCGGTAAAGCGGGGCAACGGCGTGGAAATCATAGAGGACCTGGTGCCCGTCCATGACATCAATGTCCGGCTCAGGCTCCCGCAGTCTGTCAAGCGGGTCTATC
>CAOOJO010000095.1 GCA_948496895.1 uncultured Acetatifactor sp.
CATGGCGGCCTTGGCGGAGTACACGCCCTCCACCACCATCTTCACCTCAGCACAGGCCATCTCGCAGGTCTTCCCCTGTCCAATCAGGATGCCCGCCCGGCGGTTCCTGGAATGCATGCTGGCACAGGTGACGATCAGGTCGCCGATGCCCGTCAGGCCGCAGAAGGTCTCGAACTTGCCGCCCATGGCAGTGCCCAGCCTGGCGATTTCCGTGATGCCCCGGGTGATCAGCGCAGCCTTCGTGTTGTCGCCATAGCCCAGCCCGTCGGCGATTCCGGCGGCCAGGGCCACCACGTTCTTCAGGGCCCCGCCCAGCTCCATCCCCAGGATGTCCGGACTCACATAGACCCGGAACACCTCGTTCATGAACAGGTTCTGGATGTATTCGGCAGTGGCTTTGGACTTTGCCCCCACTACTATAGTAGTAGGAACGCCCCGGCCCACCTCCTCCGCATGGGAGGGGCCGGACATCACGGCCACGTCCGCCTGGGGAATCTCCTCCTCGATGATTTCGGAGAGGGTCATCAGGGTGCGCTCCTCAATGCCCTTGGCCACATTCAGAATCTTCTGCCCCTCAGCCACCAGAGGGCTCAACCTGTGGGCTGTAGCCCTGGTGTAGGAGCTTGCCACCGCCATCACCAGCAGATCTCTGCCCACCACGGCCTCTGCGTCGTCCGTGGTGAATATCATGTCATCCGCCAGCTTCACGCCGGGCAGCATTTTGTGCTCATGGTTCTCCCGCAGCATCTGAATCTCCGTCTCCAGAGCCGACCACACCGTGACTTCATGTCCGTTCTTATGCAGCAACACGGCCAGCGCGATGCCCCAGCTTCCGCCGCCGATGATGCTTATCCTGGAACGCCTTTCTTCCATAGAATGCTCCTCCATACCATAATCCCCCTTTCGCCGATTCCGTGCCTGTGCTCCACAGCTCCCGGGCCGCGCTTTGGCGCGTTATTCCTTCTTCTCCTCTTCCTCCACATCCACCTTGTTCTTCTTCAGCAGGTATGTCCTTCTCTCATTGCCGTGCAGCAGGCGCACAATGTTCTCCCGGTGCTTCCAGTACGCCAATGCCGCCAGCAGAAGCGACAGGACGTACATCTCGTTCAGATGGGCCTGGCTCATCCCGGCGAACACGCCGTTCTGTCCGCAGACCACCATCTCTATCACGAAGCCCAGGTATACCAGCAGCGACCCCAGGGACACCAGATGTGTGGTGAAGAAAATGCCGAAGAACACCGCCACGCCCATGACCACGAAGTAAGGGTGGAAGGACAGAATCAGTCCCGCGGTGGCGGCGATTCCCTTCCCTCCCTTGAATCCCATATAAAAGGGATAATTATGTCCCAGGATGACCCCCGCCGCCGTATAGAGGCAGAGCAGGTATATCATGTCCGGGTACCGCTCCCCGAACAGGAGCCTTACGACCACCACCGCCAGGATGCATTTCAGGCAGTCCCCGGCCAGCACAATCAGCCCCGCCTTGGTTCCCAGCACCCGCAGGGTGCTGGTGGTCCCAGCGTTTCCGCTCCCATGCTGCCTGATGTCGATTCCGTGGGCCTTGCCGTAAAAGTACGCCGTCTGGAACAGACCGAACACATGACCTATCAGCAAACAGATTATCCTTTCCATAAGCCCTACCGCTCCTTCTCTTCATTCCGTTCTCTGATGAGGAACCGCAGCGGCGTCCCCCGGAATCCAAAGGTCTGTCGAATCTGGTTCTCGATATATCTGGTGTAGGAGAAGTGCATCAGCTCCTTCTTGTTCACGAAGATGACGAAGGTGGGCGGCTTCACGGCCACCTGGGTGATATAGTAGAGCTTCAGCCGCTTGCCCTTGTCCGAGGGGGGCTGCTGCATGGCTACGGCCTCGGCCATGATTTCGTTCAGCACGCCTGTGGCCACCCGCATGGCATGGTTCTCGCTGACCATGTCGATGACATCGAAGAGCTTATGCAGCCGCTGTCCCGTCAGCGCGGATATGAAGATGATCTCCGCGTAGGGCATGTAGGACAGGACATTCCTCACCTTTTCCGTGACCCGGTAGATGGTCTTGTCGTCCTTCTCCACCGCGTCCCATTTATTCACCGCGATGATTACCGCCTTGCCCCTGTCATGGGCGATGCCCGATCTTCGCGTCCTGCTCGCTGACGCCCTCCACCGCGTCGATCACCAGCACCACGATATCAGACCGCTCGATGGCGCTCACGGCCCGGACGATCATGTACCGCTCCAGCTCCTCCTTTATCTTGTTCTTTCGGCGAAGCCCCGCCGTATCGATGAAGACATATTCCTTTCCGTTATGGACGATCTCCGTGTCCACGGCATCCCTGGTGGTTCCCGCGATTTCCGATACGATCAGGCGCTCCTCCCCTAAGAGCTTGTTGATCAGGGAGGATTTCCCTACGTTGGGCTTCCCTACGATCGCCACCCTTGTGCGCTCGTCCTCTTCCTCCCCCTCGCTCTCCGTGCCGAACTGGGAGACCACCTCCTCCAGCATGTCCCCCAGGCCCAGCTTGTTCACCGCGGAAATCGGATGAGGCTCGCCGATGCCTAAGTTATAGAATTCGAAGACATCCGCGGAATACTTGTTCACGCTGTCCACCTTGTTGACCACCAGCACCACCGGCTTGTGGGACCGGCGCAGCATGTCCGCCACCTTGTCGTCCGCGTCCACCAGGCCCTGCTTCACATCCACCAGGAAGATGATCACATCCGCGGTATCGATGGCAATCTGGGCCTGGGCCCGCATCTGGGACAGGATGATGTCCTTGCTGTCCGGCTCTATGCCGCCTGTGTCTATCAGGGTAAACGTTCTGTCCAGCCAGGTCACGTCCGCGTAGATCCTGTCCCGGGTGATGCCCGGGGTATCCTGCACGATGGATATCCGCTCTCCGGCCAGCGCATTGAACAGGGTGGATTTCCCTACATTGGGCCTGCCCACCACTGCCACGATTGGTTTCCTGTTTCTCTTTGCCATAATTCACCTCTCCTATGGAAGCCCATCTCCGGTCACACTCCGCTTCCATATTCATGTTTCGGATTCCGCCCGCCCCCCTGCCGCGAGCACGGATTCCACAAAATCGCTTCCGCTTGATTTTACAATATTAATCGGCACTTGTAAAGCCTTTTCCAGCTCGGACAGCCTATAATCGTCCAAAAACACGTCCTCGCCGCTGCGCAGGACGTTCTCCGGCAGCAGCAGGCACTCTCCCAACGGCCTGCCTGTAAGCTGCGCCAGGATATCCTGGCCCGTAAGCAGCCCGGAGACCGTGATCATCTCCCCGAAGAAGAGGTTCGTGATGGGATAGACCGCGATTTTCAGCCCCGGGCAGGCCTCCTCCAGCTGCCTGGCCATCCTCCGGATATAGGGATAGGGCAGCTTCCCTGTGGCAATGGACAGTTCCCGTCCCGGTTCGAAATTCGGAAAATCGCCTGTTTCTATTCGTCTTTCCATTTCCTTCTGGAATTCGTCTATCATAAGCCGCAGCATCCCCACGCCGTTCTCCAGCTGCAGATACCCGTCATACCGCTCCTCCTCCGGCAGCTCCCGCCCCGCCAGGATGTACCACTCATCGCTGGCGTGGACGAAATGGATGCCGTATTCCGCATAGCACTCCCGCTGGAAGGCCTCTATCATGTCGATCACCCCGGCCGCTTCCTTCCCGTCAAAGGGCTCCAGGGGATACAGGCCCTCCCGGTATTTCGTCAGTCCCACGGGCACCACGGAGACGCTCTCCAGGTTGGGGATGTACTTCATCAGCTCCCGGATGCTGTATTCCAGCTCCTTTCCGTCGTTGAGCCCCTTGCAGAGCACGATCTGCCCGTTCATGTGGATATCGGCCTCCATCAGCCTGTCCACCTTCTTCAGGGCTTCCCCGGCGAAGCGGTTGTTCAGCATTTTGCAGCGAAGCGCCGGGTTCATGGCCTGGAAAGAGATATTGATGGGGGAAAGATGATATCTGCAGATTCTGTCGATATCGTGGTCCGACATGTTCGTCAGGGTCACGTAATTCCCCTGGAGGAAGGAGAGCCTGGAATCATCGTCCTTGAAATACAGGGTGTCCCGCATGCCGGGGGGCATCTGGTCGATGAAGCAGAACACGCACTTATTGTGGCAGTGCCGGTATTCGTCCATCAGGCCGCTCTCGAACTCCAGCCCCAGATCCTCGTCATAGTCCTTGTCCACCTCCAGGAGCCACTGTTCCCCGTCCGGCTTCTGGAAAACCATCTCGATATAGGTGTCCTGTATCATGAACTGATAGTCGAATATATCCTCAATCTCCATGCCATCGATGGAAATCAACCTGTCCCCGGGCGCTATCTCCAGCTCCTCCCCAATGCTTCCGGGCATCACCCGCTTTACGATATGTGCTTTGCTCTGCATCCGCTCCACCTTTCTTCCTGGCCAGGACACAAAAATCCCTTGACGTGTCATGGGCATGATGATATATAATATAAGTACAACCTGTTTTTACACCAATGGAGGAAATATGCCTAATTTACATGAGATTGAGAACGCCATGCCTGTAGCTCCTTTGAAAATCATCGCCCTCTCTTCCGCCAGGAAAATGGGGGAACGGATCAACGACTATCTGGTGGAATTCCGCAAGAGCATCCACAACGACAAGGTAAAGACCGACCCGGCCTTCCAGGGCTACAGTGAAGACAACTATCTGGTGGAGATACAGACCCCCCGCTTCGGAAGCGGCGAGGGCAAAGCCTCCATCCAGGAATCCATCCGCGGCAAGGATCTCTTCCTGCTGGTAGATGTCTGTAACCACAGCATCACCTACCATATCCATGGATTCACCAACCATATGTCCCCGGACGACCATTATCAGGACCTAAAGCGCGTCATCTCCGCCTGTAACGGCAAGGCCCACCGGATCAATGTCATCATGCCCTTCCTCTATGAGAGCAGGCAGCACAAGAGGAATGGCCGGGAATCCCTGGACTGCGCGCTGGTTCTGCGGGAGCTGCGGGACATGGGCGTGAGCAATTTCATCACCTTTGACGCCCATGACCCCAGAGTCCAGAACTCCATCCCCCTAAGCGGCTTCGACAATTTCACCACTCCTTACCAGTTCATCAAGGCGCTGCTGAACTCGGAGGAAGACCTGATTGTAGACAAGGAGCATCTGGTGGTCGTCAGCCCCGATGAGGGCGCGCTGGACCGGGCCATCTATTTCGCCACTGTGCTGGGCGTGGATACCGCCATGTTCTACAAGCGCCGGGACTATTCCACCATCGTGAACGGGCGCAATCCCATCGTGGCCCATGAATTCCTGGGGGACAATATCGACAGCAAGGATGTCATCATCATAGACGACATCATCTCCTCCGGCCAGAGCATGCTTGACACCGCCAGGCAGATCAAGCGGATGAATGCCAGACGGGTGTACATCTGCTGTACCTTCGGGCTGTTCACCGATGGCCTGGAATCCTTCGATGAGGCCTATGAGAAGGGGTATTTCGACAAGGTGGTGACCACCGACCTCACCTACCTGCCCCCTGCGCTCTACAGCAGGCCCTATTTCATCGAGGCGGACATGAGCAAATTCGTGGCTTCCCTGATCGACTTCATGAACCATGACGCCTCCCTGAACAACGCGCTCACGCCCACCGACAAGATTCACGGCATCCTGGAATCCTACAACAACCGCCAGGACTTCGATCTGAATTAGGCCTCTCCTGCCTCGTCCCCGGGGCTTCCATCATACTGCAGACCGCCAGGATTTACATGAATTCCTCCGGGAAAGTGCCTGGCTGGCGGTCTGCAGTCGGGTCGTACTGCATATTTAATCGGTGCCCAGTATATATTCCGGGAAGGACAGCAGCACCTTGAACAGATCACCGTCCATGAGGATTTCGAAGCTGCCTCCGTGAACCTGGACCAGGCTCTTGGCGATGGAAAGCCCCAGGCCGCTGCCCTCCGTAGTCCGGGAGGAATCCCCCCGGATGAACCGCTCCGTCAGCTCCTCCGGCCTGACGCTCATCTGCTGTCTGGAGATGTTCTTGATGGACACCTCTATCTTCCCATCCTGCTTCGCGGTCTCAATATAGACCCTGGTACCCTCCATGGCGTACTTGCAGATATTGTTGAACAGGTTCTCCACCACCCGCCACATCCTGCGGCTGTCCGCGTAGATATAGGCGGGGACGTCGTCCTCCTCGAAGACCACCTGCAGCCTGCACTCCTCCAGCCTCTCGGAGAACTCCCCGATGCCCTGATTCAGCAGCTCCGTCAGGTTCAGCTTCTCCTTCTCCAGCTCGATGCTGCCGGAGGAGATTCTGGAGGCCTCCACCAGGTCGTCCGTCAGCTGCTTCAGGCGCTGGGCCTTGCTGTCCAGGATATTGATGTACCCCCTGGCCGGTTCCTCTTCGATATGCAGGCGCTTCAGCAGATCCACATAGCTGATGATGGAAGTCAACGGCGTCTTCAAATCATGGGACACATTGGTAATCAGTTCGGTCTTTAATCGTTCGTCCTCCATGCTGGTCTTCACTGCCCTGCGGATGCCCTCTCCGATATTGTTCACCGCGATAGCAAGCTCCCTGCTGGAGCCGTGGAGGCTGTCCGCGTCCACCTTGAACTCCACCTCTCCGTCCCGTATCCTGCCTATGCCCTCCTCCACCTCCGCCTGCTCCGCGTTGCGCCGGGAGAGGAGCACGCCTACGACTCCGTCCACCGCCACCATGGCCAACAGGATAAGGAAGGCGTACAGCCGTCTGTCCCACAGCGTATATACCGCGGCTATCCCTGCCAGATTCGAAAAAAGGAACAGGTTATAGGGCAGCAGGGTGCTGACCACAGAGCTCTTGTGGCGGAGGATGAATCTGACCGTATTTTCGATTCCCCTGTACACAAAATGCAGGAAACTGCCCCGCCACAGGCCGCCCACCCGCATGCGGCGCACCATGCTGTACCAGACCATGTCAAAGCCCATGCTGACATAGATACCGAAGGCCGCGAACAGGCCGTAACGGTACAGCTTCGTCAGCTCTATTCCAAAAAGCTTCGTGGGCGTGACCTGCGCCGTCTCGGCAATCTCCACCAGAATCCCGTATCCCAGCCAGCCGCCATAGACAAGCCCAGCCGCCAGCAACAGAAGAAGCTCCGTCCAGAGCCTGTCGAAGCGGTTCAGGTAACAGATCCGCTCCCCGTTCTCGCTGGAGGCCACGCCTGCCACATAGGTCAGATAGAGGCCGATGCCCAGCCAGACAAACGCCAGAACCGTAATTAGCAGGATAAAGCGGCCCACGTTCGGCACGATTTTCTGATAGACCGCATTGGCCATATGGAACGCGTCCCCCTGGATGGTGTATTTGGAGTCCACCCCCAGCCAGATATGGGTGGTGTCCGGATAAGCGTAGCTGTATACGCTTATGTAGTCATCAATCTCCTCCTCGCTGAAGATGGTATTTCCCATGAACACCAGGCTGTCCGGGTAATAGATCAGGTAGCGCCTGTACTCATTAAAGGACTCCGTGACCTCATTGTCCGGCAGCTCGGCCAGGTCAGGCACATTGGTGTAGGTGCACATGCCCTCGTCGGTCATCATGCGCACCATGTACTTGACGTTGCTGTTAGCCCCCCTGTATGCCTCATTGCAGAGCTGATAGCG
The DNA here is from genome assembly GCA_948496895.1 of uncultured Acetatifactor sp. Classification (GTDB taxonomy): domain Bacteria; phylum Bacillota; class Clostridia; order Lachnospirales; family Lachnospiraceae; genus Acetatifactor. The sequence continues at coordinate 7,628 of CAOOJO010000095.1, forward strand.
CTGATAGTTGATGGTAAGGCTCTCCACTGCCGCTACCACATTCTCCTGGAGCTTCATGTATTCGATCCAGTTCCTGGCATAGGCCGTCAGCTGCTTCTTGCCACCCACGCTTGTATAGCGGCAGTTCAGCATGGGGATGTACACGGTCAGGGTGCCATCGTCCTCCCTGGACATGTCTATGCCCTGGGGATTCTGCGACATGATATGGGAGAACACCATGTCCTCCAGCTGCTCTTTCGTACTCTCCTCCAGCGCCTTGGACAGGGCGGCAAGCTCCTCCATGCTTTTCCCATAGCGCTCTTCCTGAAGGTCCTCCCCTTCCGCCGGGACTGTCTCCCCCTCCACGCCATCCTCCTGGGCATCGCCCACATGAAAGAAGCCGTCAAAGCTAAGCTGGCCGAACTCGTCCAGCTTGAAATTCTCAGGATAGATGCAATAGCCGAAATAATTCACGAACTCCGACATGCTCATGAAACGATCCGTATACTCCACGCCCGACTTCCCCCATTTGACGATGTCATCCAGCGTATAGACCACCGTCAGGGGGCAGCCGGCATCCTTCCCTATTTCCTTCGCGTATGCCGTCACATCGATTTTCTTGGAGGGATCCAGGATGCCGTCCGTCTCAAGCTGGCCCTTGAGGGCCACCAGCTGCGTGATATCGGACACAGCGTTGCGGAACAGATCGTGGTAGATTTCGGATTCCTCGAACTCCAGGCCTGTGTCGATGGGGAAGACCCGGTAGACCTTGGGCCCGTCGATGGAATCCACTGCTATATAGGAATTCAGAAGCAGACCGGCAATGGCTATCATAATGCCTGCCGCCAGCAGATGCTGGAGCAGCTCCAGACAGAATCTCTTAAATGTGGATTTTTCCATAGG
>CAOOJO010000096.1 GCA_948496895.1 uncultured Acetatifactor sp.
TAGGGAACCACGGAAATCCCTTTCCTCCCGGCCTCCTCCATTTCTGCCCGCAACCTGGCCTCAAATTCCTCATAGTCGTCCCCTGCCCCATGCCAAGCCAGCTCCGCCACCACATAGATCCGGGGGAACAGATGCTGCTCCAGCTGTTCGTTCGTCTCCACCTGCTCTGTCCAGAGACAGGCCTCGTAGCCATAAGACGCGCCAGGCCCATCCCATGCGCAGTCCCCCTGGTCGATCCTGTTCCCATACATTTTCCGCACGGAGGTCATAGCATGGGGATAGTCCAGGTACAGCTCGTACATATCCGAGTAGATCCACTGTCCGCCCTGGGCTACGTATTCCGCCAAAAGCCTGTCGTCGCCCGGCAGCCAGTACTGCAGCTGCATGTCCTCAGGGCGGATGTCGCTCTCCAGGACGTCGTTCCAGAAAACGGCCTGCTTCCCTTGCTTCTTCAGGATTTCAGACACCCTGACGGAAAAATATCCCTGCAGATCCCCGTACCGCGTCAGCCCCTGGCTCTCCATCTTCTGCTTACAGGCCGGACAGGTCTCCCATTCCACCTTCGGGGCTTCGTCCCCTCCTAAATGGAACCGCTTCGAAGGGAAGAGCGGGCATACCTCATCCAGCAGCTCCTCCAGGAAAGAATAGGTCTTCTCCGCCCCGGCGCACAGGATTACCTTGTATATCCCGCCAGCCTTCGCCAGCTCCACTTCCCTGCCGCTGCAGCTGTATTCCGGATAGGCCGCCAGGATTCCCCTGGTATGCCCCGGCATGTCGATCTCCGGCACCACCTCCACGCCCCGGGACAGCGCGAAATCCACCACATCCCTGATTTCATCCTGGGTGTAGTAATTCTCGCTGCACTGGTGGAGCTTGGGGTACTTCCGGCTCTCGATCCGCCAGCCCTGGTCGTCCGCAAGATGCCAGTGGAGCACATTCATCTTCGCCAGGGAAATCTGCTCGATGACGCGCTTCACTTCCTCCGCCGTGAAGAAATGCCTGGCCACGTCCAGCATCACGCCCCTGTGGGCCGCCCGGGGCGCATCCGAGATGCTGCAGGCCTCTATGCTGCCGTCTGTCCCCACCCTTTTGAGCAGCGTGGTCAGCGCCCAGATCGCGCCGTTCTCGTCCCCGGCCTCGATGCGGATTCCCTCCTTCCCGACAGCCAAAGTGTAGGCCTCCCTCTCCAGCCCCGAATCCTTCGCTATCGTCAGGACGGCCGTCTCCGCCTGCTGCAGCGCATACCCTTTGGTGCCCATCCTCTCCTCAAATGCCCTCACCGCATTTGCCGAAAATGCATTGCTGACGGTAATGGGGCTTTGAAGGACAAATTTCCCTGTCCCTGTGGCTTCTCTTCCATTTACTTTTGGTATCATGTCCCGCTCCTTTCCTTCTGCCAACTGCGCCTTCGCTTCCCGTTTCTGATTCTATTATCTAAGATCCATTATAAAAAAATCCAGGCGATTAATCAATAGAATCAATAAGATCCCGACAGCATTTTTTCCATTTTTTTAATCCTTTTTTAATTGTATTGGCGCAAAACGCTTACTATAATGTAAGAATCCGCCGCGCCGGAAGAATCTGGAATATCATCCCGCTATCGGTGCGGTGCAGTCAGGGCATATCTGAAAACATGCCCTGGAAAGGGAAGGGAATCCGTATGCTGAAAATCTTCAAATACTTAAAGGAATCCAAATGGTCCGTGCTGGCCATCATCGCCCTGCTGGTGGTGCAGGCCTACTGCGACCTGGCGCTGCCCCAGTACACGGCGGATATCGTGGACGTGGGCATCGGCCAGAAGGGAATCGAGAACGCCGTGCCCAAGCGGCTGAGGGCGGAGACCTACTCCGGGCTGATGGCCTTCATGACCCAGGAGGAGCGGGATTTGATGGCATCCGCCTATGGGCAGGCGGAGGACGGCAGCTACATCTTCCAGGGGGACAAGGAGACGGAGGAGCGCATAAATGAATGCATCGGCATCCCGATTCTGATCCTGTCCGCCATAAGGGAATCCGGAGACGCCATGCTCGGGCTGGAGATCGACGCGGGCGAACCGGAGACGTCTGGCGCGGCAGAATCCGAATCCGACAGCCCTTGGGGAGAAGCCGGAACTCTCCCTGAAGACCTGTCGTCCTCGATTCTGGTGCAGACGGACGACCAGGTGCTGGCGCGGCGGGCACAGGTGCTGGAGGGCCTGGGGGAGACGGGGGAGACCGTCATCGCCCAGCGGGCAGTGCTGTTCCTCCAGGCGGAATACGAAAGCCTGGGGATGGATCTGGGCAAGATCCAGCGAAGCTACCTCTACAGGACCGGCGGCATGATGCTGGCCTATTCCGTGGTGATGATGGCCACGGCCATCCTGGTGGGCCTGCTGGCCTCCCGCCTGGGGGCGAAGCTGGGCCTGAACCTGCGGGAGCGGGTGTTCTCCAGGGTGGTGTCCTTCTCCCACGCGGAGATGGAGCAGTTCTCCACCGCCTCCCTGATCACCCGCAGCACCAACGACATCCAGCAGGTGCAGATGGTGGTGGTGATGCTGCTGCGGATGGTGGTGTACGCGCCCATCATCGGCATCGGCGGCATCCTGAAGGTGCTGGGTACCCGGACGGGCATGGGGTGGATCATCGTGGTGGCGGTGGCCCTCATCCTGGCCCTGGTGGGCGTGCTGATGGCAGTGGCCATGCCCAAGTTCAAGAAGATGCAGGCCCTGGTGGATCGTCTGAACCTGGTTTCCCGGGAAATCCTCACCGGCGTGTCGGTGATCCGGGCCTTCAGCAGGGAACGGTTCGAGGAGGAACGGTTCGACAGGGCGAACCGGGACCTGATGCGGACCCAGCTGTTCACCAACCGGGTGATGAACATCATGATGCCCGTGATGATGCTGATCATGAACGCCATCAGCATCCTGATCGTCTGGTTCGGGGCCAAGGGCATCGACCTGGGCAACCTGATGGTGGGCGACATGCTGGCCTTCATCACCTATACCATGCAGATCGTTATGTCCTTTTTGATGCTCACCATGATCTCCGTGATGCTGCCCAGGGCCGGGGTGGCCGCCGGGAGAATCGAGGAGGTCATCGGCACCCGCCCCAGCGTCACGGACAGGGAGCAGGTGCAGGACGACAGGCTCAAATCGGCAAAGGGCGTGGTCAGCTTCGAGGACGTGAGCTTCCGCTATCCCGGTGCGGACGAGGACGCCCTGGAGAACCTTACCTTCACGGCAGGGCCCGGGGAGACCACCGCCATCATCGGCAGCACGGGCTGCGGCAAGTCCACGCTGCTGAACCTCATTCCCCGGTTCTACGATGTGACGGCGGGCCGTATCACCATAGACGGCGTGGACATCCGGGAGCTGTCCCAGCACAAGCTCAGGAGCCTCATAGGCTATGTGCCCCAGAAGGCGGTGCTGTTCTCCGGGGACATCGCCTCCAACCTGAAATTCGGCGGCACAGGGCAGGACGGCGCTTCGGATATCAGCGACAGCCGCATGGAGGAGGCGGCCAGGATCGCCCAGGCCACGGAATTCATAGAGAGCAAGAAGGAAAAGTACCACAGCGAGATATCCCAGGGCGGCACCAACGTGTCCGGCGGGCAGAAGCAACGGCTCTCCATTGCCCGGGCTATCGCAAAGTCGCCCAAGATCTACCTGTTCGACGACAGCTTCTCGGCCCTGGACTACAAGACGGACGTGACCCTGCGCAGGGCCCTGCGGGAGAAGACAGGGGATGCCACGGTGATCATTGTGGCCCAGCGCATCAGCACGATTCTGAACGCGGACCGGATCATCGTGCTGGATGACGGGAAGATCGCCGGCATGGGCACCCACAGGGAGCTCTTGCGGGAGTGCGAGGCATATCGGGAAATCGCCAGGTCACAGCTGTCCGAGGCGGAGCTGGAAGGAGGCGCGGCAGTATGAGCGAAGAGAAGAAGACATCCACGAATCCCGCGGGCGGGAACCCGGGCGGAGACGGGAAGGACGGCCAGGCCGGAAGGGCAGCCAGGCGGCGCCACGGCCCTCACGGCGGCATGATGCCGGGGGAGAAGGCAAAGGATTTCAAGGGGACCTTCCGGAAGCTCCTGTCCTATATGGGCAAGTACAAAATCGCGCTGATCGCCGTCATGCTGTTCGCGGCAGGCAGCACGGTCTTCAACATCATAGGCCCCAAGGTGCTGGCAAAGGCCACCACGGAGCTGTTTGAGGGCATGATGGCAAAGTTCGCGGGCACGGGCGGCATCGATTTCCAGCGGATCGGGGAGATCCTGCTGTTCCTTCTGGGCCTGTATGCCCTGAGCGCCCTGCTGTCCTTCGTACAGGGCCTGGTGATGACGGAGGTCTCCCAGAAGCTCTGCTTCCGGTTCCGCAGGGAGATATCGGAGAAAATCAACCGCATGCCCATGGCCTATTTCGAGTCCAGGACCGTGGGCGAGGTGCTGTCCCGGATCACCAATGACGTGGACACCTTAGGACAGAGCCTGGGGCAGAGCATCACCACCCTGATCACCTCCCTGGCCACCATTGTGGGCATCCTGATCATGATGCTTTCCATCAGCCCCATGATGACGCTGATCGCCCTGGTGATCCTGCCGGTGTCGGGCGGGCTGGTGGGCGTGGTGGTGAAGCATTCCCAGAAATATTTCATCGACCAGCAGACCTACCTGGGCAAGATAAACGGCCAGATCGAGGAGGTCTACAGCGGCCAGAACATCATCAAGGCCTTCAACAGGGAGGAGGCCGCCCTGGCGGAATTCGGCGAGACCAACAAGATCCTCTACCGCAGCGCCTGGAAGTCCCAGTTCATCTCCGGCATGATGCAGCCCATCATGGCCTTCGTGGGCAACCTGGGGTACGTGGCCGTGGCGGTCAGCGGCAGCATGCTGGCCATCCGGGGCGTCATCGATGTGGGCGAGATCCAGGCCTTCATCCAATATGTGAAGAACTTCACCCAGCCCATCACCCAGGTGGCCCAGGTCTCCAACATGTTCCAGTCCACCGCGGCCGCGGCGGAGCGGGTGTTCGGGTTCCTGGAGGAGCCGGAGGAGGACGTGACCGTGGAAGGGGCCGTGGCCACAGGGCGGATGCAGGGCGCGGTGTCCTTTGACCATGTGCGCTTCGGCTACCGGCCCGACAAGACGATCATCCACGATTTCAGCTGTGAGGTGCAGCCGGGACAGACCGTGGCCATCGTAGGCCCCACCGGCGCGGGCAAGACCACCATGGTGAAGCTCCTGATGCGCTTCTACGACGTGGACGGCGGCGCTATCAGGGTGGACGGACATGACGTGCGGAATTTCAACCGCAGCGAGCTGCGGGAGAACTTCGGCATGGTGCTGCAGGACACCTGGCTCTTCCATGGGACCATCATGGAGAACATCCGCTACGGCAGGCTGGACGCCACGGACGAGGAGGTCATCGCCGCGGCCAAGGCGGCCCATGTCCACCGCTTCATCCAGACCCTCCCCGGCGGCTACCAGATGGAGCTGGGGGAGGACGCCTCCAATGTGTCCCAGGGCCAGAAGCAGCTGCTCACCATCGCCCGGGCCATCCTGGCGGACAATCCCATCTTGATCCTGGACGAGGCCACCAGCTCCGTGGACACCAGGACGGAAATCCGGATCCAGAAGGCCATGAACAACCTGATGAAGGGCCGCACCAGCTTCGTCATCGCCCACAGGCTCTCCACCATCCGGGACGCGGACGTGATCCTGGTCATGCGGGACGGGGACATCGTGGAGCAGGGCAGCCATGAGGAGCTGATGGGAAGGGACGGATTTTACGCGGAGCTGTACAACTCCCAGTTCGAGGGGCAGGGGGCTGCGGAGACGGCTTAAAAAAGGGGGCGACTGCCCCCTAGATATTCCGAAAGGCCCGGTAAGTCCTGGCCATCCCCTCCCCGATATCGAGATAGCGCAGCCCCAGCTGCTCCTTGCCTTTTTCGTTGGAATACAGCTCCGTCTCCGCTTCCGTCAGAGGGAAGGGCAGCGGCAGGCCCTGGCTTTCCGCTTCCCGGGCGGTCAGCGGGATTTCCTGGGCCTCCACGTCCGAAGCCCTTCTCAGCTCCCGGAAGAACTCGTCATAGGTCAGAATCTCCTCCCCGCACAGATTGTAAGCCTGGCCGTAGGCCTTTTGGTTCAGCAGGCATTTCAATACAGCCTCCGCAGCGTCCTTTACGTAGACGAACTGGAAGGAGCCAGCGGCATCGGTGATACGGGGCAGCACATGGTTCCGGGCCAGCAGCCGGATATAGACGGATTCCCTGGGGGCGTAGTTCAGGGGGCCGTAGAGGATGGCGGGGCGCAGCACCGTGAAGCTTATGTCCCTTCTGCCGCATTCCTCCCGGACCTCCCGCTCCAGAGCCACCTTTCCCGCGATGTACGCGCCCGCCTCCCCGGGCAGGGGCCTGGTCTCCAGCGGAGTATCCTCCCCCTTCAGGCCGCTTATGCCCCGCGCATAGACATCCACGGTGCTGATGAAGACGTACTGCCGGACATGTCCCGGCAGATTCTCCAGCACTCTGGCGATGTCCCCCTTCTCGTAGGCGCAGAAGTCTACTATGCAGTCGTAGTCACCCTCTATGGACTTCCACAGTGCCGCGTCCTTCCTGTCCCCCTTTATATGCTTCGCGCCCAGCTCCGCCACGGAATAGGTCCCCCGGTTCACCACCGTGACATCCTGCTCCTTCGCCGCCAGCATCACGAAGACCCTGCCGAAAAAGTAGCTGCCCCCTATGACCAATATCTTCATCTCTCTCCTCCGTCTTCCTCTCTCGGATCCTGCCCCGGCAGGGGAGCATCCTTCTACAGTCCCCAGGATTCCCGCGCCGCCCCTGCGGCCTCCGCCTCCCCAGCATGCCGCAGCCGCAAGCCTTCCCATTCTAAAAGGACAGGCCGTGAATCCTCACAGCCTGCCCTCCTCTTCCGTCATCTCTGCCCGTAATAGGCATTGGCCCCATGCTTCCTGTAATAATGCTTATCCATCAGCTCCTGGGGCGCGGGCTGGACATGGTGGTTGATGGACTCGGTGCGGTAGGCCATCTTCGCCACCTCCTCCAGCACCACCGCGTTATGCACGGCCTCCTTCGCGTCCTTCCCCCAGGTGAAGGGCCCATGGTTCTTGCACAGCACGGCGGGCACGGACACGGGATCCTTGCACATCCGCAGGAACTCGCTGACAATCAGCCGCCCTGTATTCTTCTCATAGTCCTCCGCGATCTCCTCCGCGTTCAGGCAGCGGACGCAGGGCACCTCGCCGTAGATGTAGTCCGCGTGGGTGGTGCCGTAGCAGGGGATGCTGCGCCCGGCCTGGGCCCAGCTGGTGGCATAGGAGGAATGGGTATGTACGATGCCACCGATCTCCGGGAATGCCCTGTAGAGCTCCGCGTGGGTGGAGGTATCCGAGGACGGGTTATAGCGCCCCTCCACCTTCTTGCAATCCAAGTCTACTACTACCATGTCTTCCGGCGTCAGCTTGTCATATTCCACCCCGCTGGGCTTGATGACGAACAGCCCGGTCTCCCTGTCGATGGCGCTGACATTGCCCCAGGTAAAGGTCACAAGACCATATCTGGGCAGATCCAGGTTCGCCTCGCAGACGATTTTTTTCAGTTCCTCTAACATAGCAAAGCTCCTCCTTATTATAGTTCCGCATCTGCCCCGCCCAGCACCCGGACATGGACAGACGCTGTTTTTATTTAGCTCTTGACATTTCTTGGCTGGACTTTTAGGCAATATTTGTTCCTTATACCAATCCTTCTACGGCCGCCTTCTCCGCGGGCAGGGTGCTCTTGTACTTCTCGATGAAGGCATCGAACCCGGCCACGTCCTCGGGCTTCGGCGCAATCGTCGTCCCGGTCTGTCCGGCGAAGATCTTCCCGCTTAAGTAATCCGGCAGGGTCTCGTTCTCCTCCTTCTCATACATATAGGCCGCCAGCACCGCCATGCCCCAGGCGCCGCCCTCGCTGGCGGTGTCCATCACGGTCACAGGCGCGTTCATGGCCGCCGCCATGAGCTGCTGGCCTACCACGGGAGTCTTGAACAGGCCGCCGTGGCCTGTGAGGGAGTCCACCTTCACCTGCTCCTCCTTCAGGAGGATGTCGTTCCCGATCTTCAGGGCAGCCATGGCGCTGTAGAGATGGCTGCGCATGAAGTTGGCCAAAGTGAACTTCGCGTCCGGCGTGCGGACGAACATGGGCCTGCCCTCGTTCAGGCCCGTCACCGGCTCCCCGGAGAAATAATTGTACGCCATCAGGCCGCCGCAGTCCGCGTCCGCCTCCAGGGCCTCCCTGTAGAGCAGGCCGTAGAGCTCATTCTTGTCCAGCTTCGCCGCCCCCGGGAGCTTCTCCATGAAGGCCTCGAACAGGTTCACCCAGGCGTTCAGGTCCGAGGTGCAGTTGTTGCAGTGCACCATGGCCACGGGGCTGCCGTCCGGGGTGGTGACCATGTCGATCTCCTCATGGACCTTGGAGAGGGGCTTCTCCGTCACC
>CAOOJO010000097.1 GCA_948496895.1 uncultured Acetatifactor sp.
CATGTTCCCGAAATCCAGGAACCTCTGTCCCAGCTTGTAATCGAATACGGAATACAGCCATCCTATCAACGGCACATAGTTCATGGCGAATATATAGATTACAAAGGGAACCGCTAAAAGCGTATATTTCAGCCCTCTGACCCTCCGCCTGCCCAGACGCCTCACCAGCAAGCTTTCCTCTCCTCTGCCCTGCATCTTCCCCGCTCCCCCTTTTCCTGCATCCAGTTTCCACCTGCGTTTCATAGCTGTCATTATAATAAAAATCGGAGAAGGGTTCCATTCCCTATTCTCCGATTTTTGTTCAAATCTTCTTCTATTTTCATTTTTCGTAATACATATTTGTATAATCCAACAAAAAGTATAATAATCTTACGATTTCACATTTTCCCAATCCCGATAGGGAAGGTGCACTGTCACCGCAAATCCCCTGCCGGGCGCGCTTTCAATCGTCAGCCCATACCTTTCTCCGCAGAGCAGACGAATCCTGTCGTTGACATTGGAGAGTCCGATGTGCGCCGTCTTTTTTCCCCTGCGGATATTCTCCCGGAGCGCCTCCAGCGCCTCAGTGCCTATTCCATCCCCATTGTCCGCCACCTGCAGCAGCAGGATGTCCTCCTCCCTCCTGCTGTCCACCCGGATCTCCACCAGTGCCGGGCCCTGCTCCTTTCTGCCATAGAGGAACGCGTTCTCCACAAGAGGCTGCAGGACGAACTTGGGCACACCGGCCTCCAGCGTATCCTCCTCCGGCTCCAGGATCAGGCGGGCCTGGTCTCCGTATCGGTGGCGCATCACCCGCCCGTAATCTTCGATATAGTCGATTTCCTCCGCCAGGCTCCAGAAGGGGCTGCTGCCCTGGTACATGGGCCGCAGGATATCCCCCAGCGCATCCAGGCAGTCCACCATGTCCTCCTCTCCCTTCAGGACTCCCATCCATTTGACGGTATTCAAGGTATTATAAAGGAAATGGGGATTGAGCTGGGACTTCAGCGCCTGAATCTCCATCTCCCGCTTTTTCTTCTCTATGGCGGCGTTCTCCTCCACCAGGCCCTCAATCCGGCCCGACATCCGGTTGAACTGCCGTACCAGCAGCCCAATCTCGTCCCGGCTCTCCCCGCCCTCCAAGGGCGCAATCTCCAGCTCGCCGCCCTCCATGCGGCGCAGCGCCTCCGTGGTGGCCCGCAGGGGCCTGACCAGACGGTTCACCCAGAATACCGAGAAGAAGACCACCAGGCACACCGCCACGGCAATGGTGGCCAGGAAGGTCACCCGCATGGCCTTCGTATCCTCCAGAATCGCCTCCAGCGGCATTTCGTCGATCATGGTCCAGCCCGCAACGGTCAGCGGATAGCATAGAACCTGGCATCCATTTTCCTCAAAGGAATAGATGGCATCGGCCTCCTCCCGCCGCCAGTCCCCCTCCCGTTTCCTGCCCAGGGCCTCCCGCAGGGGATGGGAGATCACCTGTCCTTCCGCATCCACAATGTATGTCTGCTCCTCCGGCACGCCTCCTCTGGCATCGGAGTTGTAGATGTCCGTAAAGTAGTCCAGGCTCACGTTGACCACCACCCAGGCCTGATAGGAGCCCCAGTACATGGGCCGACAGGCGGACAGGTAATAGACGGTCTCGTCGTCCTTGTTCAGCGCGGGAAAGAAATCATTGTTCGTATAGCCTCCGAACCATTTCACTCCCCCAAAATCGGATTTTTCCCCGGAGCAGAACGGTTCCAGCTTCTCCTCGTAGAAAATGCCCTTGTCCTGCTCTTTCCCCTGTATGGTGTTCTGCCGCCCGTCCATGGACAGCACCAGGCCCTCCGCATTGTAGAAGCAAATCGACTCCACATACTGATATTGCTCCAGAATCTGCCCCAGCTCCCGGAAATAAGCCGCCCGCATGGAGTACTCCGTCCCCGGGCTCTCCTTTCCTACATATACCATGTCCGTCAGCGCCGTCTCCGAAATCAGGCGTTCCGTCAGACGTTCCACATCCTGGCAGAAAGTGTCGATATTATAGCCCAGCTGGTGGAAGGATTGAATCTTCTCCGCGTCCGTCCTCTCCTTGAGGGAGTCGCTCACATTGGCGTAGAGGAATAGGAAGCTGCCGGAGAGGATGGCCAGAAAGCTGAACGAAACCGCCGCCATCATGCGCCAAAAGACGCTTCTGTAAAAAGGAATCTTCATTTCTTCTCCCGCTTTCTGTAGAAGCTGGGCTGCTTCCCCGTGATCCGCTTGAATGTCCGGGAGAAATAGCTGTCGCTGACGAATCCCGTCCTCTCCGCCACCTCCCAAGTCTTCAAGTCCGTGTTCATGAGCATTTCCCTGGCCCGCTCCACCCTCTTCTGGGTGACATAGTCCACAAAGCTGACATCCATCTCCTTCTTGAACAGGCTGCTGAAATAATTGGGGCTCAAGCCCACCCGGCCGGACACCGACTGCAGGGAAAGCTTCTGCTCCAGATGCCCGTCGATATACTCCAGGGCCTCATAGATCTCCACGCTGAGCCTCTCCTGGCCCTGCCGCTGTGCCAGCTGGCAGGCCTCTATGTACACCGATACCGCCTCCAGGAATGTACTGCTCTCCCGAATCTTCGCGGCCCGGCTCTCATCCGGCTCCAACCCGCACAGTGCAAGCCCTTCTGTCAGAATGCCCACGGCCCTCCCCTTATCCAGCTCCCCTTTCGCCGCCCACTGCGTAAGCAAGGCGCACAGGCGCTCCTGCTGCTCTTCCTTCCAGGGCAGGAGCGTCCGGATCCGGCGGCAGGCCTCCTGGGCCTTCCTCTGCCAGAGCAGGGCGCGGCGGCCTGCCAGGGCGGCATAGACGATGTCCTTCCCCAGCCAGGTCTCCTCCAGCGCGCCCACGCACTCCTGATACAGGTCGGGGAGGCGCTCCCAGGACTCCGCCACGCTGCTGACGATCCATACCGCCCGCACGTCCAGGCTCTCGGAAAGCGTCCTGGCGATTTCCCGCAGCATGCGCTCCGGCGCGGCCTGTCCGCCGTCCTCTCCCCCCGGGGCATTGGTCAGGAACAGATAGCAGTCCTCCCGTTCCCAGATCAGCTCCCCTGTCCCATGTCGCCGGACAATCTCCTCCGCCATGTTCAGGACGAGGAAGCGGGCCAGCATCCCTCCGTCGTCCACATGGGTGGGGCGGACCTTTTTGTATTCCAGCAGCACCAGACGGCACAGCAGGAACGACTCCTCCCGCACGGCAAGCCCCATGGGCTCTATGCGGCTCCGGAACACGCTCACGGGCATCTGGTGGTAGAAGATGTATTCCTTGAACAGCTCCTCCTTCTGCAGCCGCAGGTCGGGCATCTGCCTGCCGTCCCCGCTTTTGTCCAGCTCCTGCTTGAGCCTGCGCATGACGTTCTCGATTTCCGCGGGCTTCATCTTCAGCTTCAGGATGTAATCCGACATCTCCATGCGCATGGCCTCCTGCAGATACCGGAATTCCTCCAGGCAGCTCAGCACCACGATCCGGATGGCCTTGTCCCGTTCCCGGATATGGGCGATCAGCTCCAGACCGTCCATCACCGGCATCCTGATGTCCGTCAGCAGGATGTCCGGGCGCTCCTTTTCGTAAATCTCCAGCGCCTGTTTCCCATTGACGGCGCATCCCACGATTTCCATGTCCAGACCCGCCCAGTCAACGATGCTCTTCAAACCCTCCCGTATCAGAATCTCGTCTTCAGCAATCAGCACCTTTCTCTTTCCTGCCATCTCCCGTACCACTCCTATTGTCATTGCCCCTGCCATGCACGCTGCCCAGCGGTCTATGCCATGCCGCATATCCTCCTGTATGGCTAAGTCTATGTGGGTCAAGTCTACCACAGAAAGCCGCAGTTTGTCACTATACAGCATGTGATTTTTTATGTTCGGCAGCTTAGCGGCGCTGAAAATGCAAAAAAGCACATACCATATATTGGCAGCAGCCTAAGAAAAGCGGCTTTGCGTCACAATATATAGTATGTGCAAATTTATCTGTCCTGAAAACCAGCCTGAAGCTGATCCCCCAAAGTCCATCAGGGCTGCAGACGTATCTTCCCCGCCATCTGCTTTGGCAGAACCTCCCTGTAGATGGCATAATACTGCTCAAAGGTAAGCGCCCTGCCAAAGGTGAGAACCTCCATCTCCACCCCGAACAGATCCACGAGATAATCCATGGGAACCATGCCGTTCCTAAGATAAAAGGCCTTCCTGCGCAGCCTCTGGGCGCCCTCTCCGTCAGGCTCCCCCTCCGCACAGTCGCCATCCCCTGCAGTGCTTTCAATCTCCACTACGATTCGTTCTTTCCCGTAGCGCTCCCCAAGCTCCGCCAAGGTACGGCTCCCTATGCCTCCCCCCTGGCAGTCCGGGTCTATGGCCAGATAGTCCAGCAATGCAAGTCCTCCGGCGAGCATCATGATGGCCAGGCCGCAGAATACCCCCTGGTCATCCTCGATTGCCAGGATGTCAAAGAAGCCTTCCTTCTGCTTCTGCAATATGAACGCAAAGGGCTTCTTTTCCGATTTGGGAAAGGATGCCTCGTAGAGCCTCCGCACATTCTCCAGTTGGTTTCTTTCTATCGCGTCTGTCAGCACCTGCCGTCCCTCCTTGCCCTCCGTCCCGCTCCCGATGCAGCCGCTCGGTCGCTGGCTGCGTATAGACTCTGCCCTGCCGCCTTACATGGGCGCGCGAATCCGGTCGCACTGGCTTTTATCTGTAATAAGCTATGACCTTTCTCTATGCCGTAGCCTCCCGGTGGATCTGCAGCTCATACAGCTTCTTATAGATGCCGTCCTGGGCCAGCAGCTCCTGGTGGGTGCCCTGCTCCCTGATCTTACCCTTGTGCATGACCATGATACAGTCCGCGTGCTGGATGGTGGACAGGCGGTGGGCCACCATGATGGTAGTCCGGCCCTGCATCAGCTTCTCCAAGGCCTCCTGAATCAGCAGCTCCGTCTCCGTGTCGATATTGGCCGTGGCCTCGTCCATGACCAGGATGCTGGGCTTGTGGGCCAGGGTCCTGGCAAAGGACAGGAGCTGTCTCTCCCCTGCAGAGAAGGTGGAGCCCCGCTCCGTCACAGGCTCCTGATAGCCGCCGGGCAGCTTTTCGATGAAATGGGAAGCGTTCACATACTCCGCAGCCTCCCGGATATCCTCCGGCGTGATGTCCTCATCGTGCAGGCGGATGTTGTACTCCACATTCCCCTCGAACACGAACACATCCTGCTGCATCTGCCCGATGGCGCTGCGCAGCTGCTTCTTGGAAAGCTTCTTTATGTCCACGCCGTCAATGTAGATATTCCCCTTCTGGATATCGTAATACCGTCCAATTAAATTCAAAATAGAGGATTTCCCCGCGCCGGTAGCGCCCACGAAAGCCACCCTCTCCCCGGGCTCGATCACAAAGGAAACGTCCCGCAGCACGTAATTCTCGTTGTCATAGGCGAACCACACATGGGAGAACTCGATGCGGCCCTTGATTTCCGGCAGAACCACCGGGTTCTCGTCCTCCTTCACCAGCGGCTCCTCGTCCATGATGGTGAAAATCTTCTCCGCAGAGGCGATGGAGGACTGCAGGGTGGAGAACTGCTCCGCCAGCTCCTGGATCGGCTCGAAGAAAGATTGGATATACTGTGCAAAGATATACAGCGTGCCGATAGAGATCGTGCCGTTCAGCACATCCTTGCTGCCCACCCCCAGCACGGTCATCAGGGCCAGGATGCTGAGGATGAATATGAGGGGACGGAAGATGGCGAACACCATCATTTCCCGGTAAAATGCCCGGTACAGCTTATAGTTCTTGTCATTGAACTCCTCGAACTTGCGCTTCTCCCTGCCGAATATCTGGATGACGCGCATGCCGGAGATGTTCTCGGACAGGAAGGTGTTGATGTCCGTGAGCCTGGTCCTGGAGATGCGGTAGGTCTCCCTGGCGATCTTGCGGAACACCACGGTCAGCACCGCCACCACGGGCAGGAGCAGGAAGGAGATGATGGACAGCCTCCAGTCCAGCATCAGCATCACGGCGGCCAGGCCGATGATCTTCACGATATTGCGGAACAGCCGCACCAGGATGCCGGAATACATCTCGTCCAGGGCCTCCACGTCATTGGTCACCCTGGTCACCAGCTTCCCCACCGGGGTCAGGTCGAAATAGCGGCTGCTCAGGGACTGGATATGGGCGTAGAGCTCCTTGCGGACGGTGAGGATGATGCTCTGTCCGGTCTTCTGCAGGAGCCAGGTCTGGGTGATATTGAACACGAAGCTCAGCACCAGGACGATGCCGTATTTCACGGCCGTATCCACGATGACGCCGTAGTCCCCCTGGGTCTCGAACAGGTCGATGGCATCGCCTATCAGAATAGGGCGGTACAAATCGAACCCGGTCAGCGCCAGCACCAGCACCAGACAGATCGCCACCCAGCCTATGTAAGGCTTCATATAGGTCAGCAGATGCAGCAGGGCATTCCCTTTATAATTGGATTCAATCTTATCATCCGTCAAAGAACTCATCTGAAATCCTCCTATTCATGACAATAGAAAGCAAGCTTTGTATTATATAAATCGCTGCGCGAATGGCATAAATTACCGTAAACGGCACAAATTGCCGAAAGCGGCAATTGGATAAAGCCCCTTATGCACCTCAATACATTACGCACCCTCTTGAGATGAAATTTCATTCAAAAATACACTCATGAAATTTTCTCTCGTGCGCCCTCGCGACTTTATCGACTCATTTGTTAATTATTCTATCGGTGCAAAACTGGAAGAATTCCCACGCATTTTGGGCATTCTTTCGTGTGAGACTGGCTTAAAAAGCGAACTTGTTCGCTTGTAAGCCTAGAACTTCTTCTCACACTTATATTGCCGTCAGCTCCTGCTCCAGCTGCTGCTTCTCATAGATATGCGCATAGAAGCCGCCCAGCTCCAGGAGCTCCTCGTGGGTGCCGTACTCCGTCAGCTCCCCCTCCGTCAGCACCGCGATATGGTTCGCTTTCTGCAGGGTGGAGATGCGGTGCGCGACTACAATCGTAGTCTTCCCCTTGCGCAGCTCCATCAGGTTCTCCAGAATCTGCTCCTCCGTGTCCGTGTCCACCGCCGACAGGGAATCGTCCAAGATCAGCACCGAAGCGTCCATCAGCAGCGCCCGGGCGATGGAGCTGCGCTGCTTCTGGCCCCCTGACAGGGTCACGCCCCGCTCGCCCACCAGCGTCCTGTACTCGTCCGGGAACTCCACGATATTGTCATGGATGCAGGCGGCCCGGGCCGCTTTCCGGATGCTGGAGCGCAGCTCCGGGTGGTCGCTGATCCGCTGCTCCAGCCCGAAGGCGATATTCTCCTCTAAGGTATCCGAGAACAGGAAATTGTCCTGGGGCACATAGGCCATGTCCCTGTGGAGCACGGCCAGAGGGAAATCCGTAATCGGCCTGCCGTCCACAAGCAGCGCTCCCTCCTCGCAGTCGTAGACCCGCAGAAGCAAGTCCGCCAGGCTGGACTTTCCGCTGCCCGTCCGGCCCAGGATGCCCAGCATCTCCCCCGCCTCCACATGAAGGCTCACGTCCTTCAGCACCGGCGTCTCTCCGTCCGGATAGGTAAAGGTCAGGTTCTTCAAGGTGATGTCCCCTTTGATATGTACGTCCTTTCCCGCCAGGGAGGCCGGAGCCTTGTCCACGATGTCCGGCTCCTCTCTGAAGATGGCAGCGATCCTCTGGAACGCCGCTGCCGCCTGGGAAAAGTTGTTGATGCAGTCGCCGCAGGCAATCATAGGCCATACCAGCATGCCGATGTAGGAATTGAAGGCCACGAACTTCCCGATGGAGATGGTGCCTGCCAGCACCAGCCGCCCGCCGAACAGCAACGTCATCAAAAGGCTGATGCCTATCACCGTGTCCAGCGCAGGGCCGAACACCGCCCGCAGCTTCACCACGGAGAGGTTCTTCTCCATGCTGTTTTTGCTGGCCTTCTCGAAGGCCTTGAAGTCTTCTTCCTCCTGGACGAAAGCCTTCAGCACCCGCACCCCCGCCAGGCTCTCCTGCACCTTGTCCGACAGGTTGGAGAAAGCCTCCTGCCTTTTGGTCTGGCGCTTCTTCGCCTCGATTCCGTAGAAATAGCAGCCTATGGAAATCAAGATCATGGGCACCAGGGCCAGAAGCGTCATCTTGAAATCCACATAGACCACCATCTTCACCAGCACCATGGCCGTCATCACCACCGCGTCGAACACCGTAACCACCGCCATGCCCACCGCCATACGGATGGCCTGCAGATCGTTGGTGAACCGGGCCATCAGGTCGCCCGTCTTGTGGCTGTTGAAATACCGGGCGGACAAAGTCTCCAGATGCCCGAACATGTCGTTGCGCAGCTTGTACTCGATTCCCCGGGCCGCGCCGAAGATGAAGAACCTCCAGCCGAACCGCCCCAAAGCCATCACGGCCCCTGCCAGGAACAGCCGGAACAC
>CAOOJO010000098.1 GCA_948496895.1 uncultured Acetatifactor sp.
CCCTACGCCCTCAGCAATTCCCTGGGCTTTGGGGGGCACAATGCCAGTATCCTTTTGGGGAAATTGGAATAGCAGAGAAAGGAAATCACGTCATGTCATTGTATACCGCAAAGGAAATCATGAAAATCATACCCCACCGCTATCCCTTTTTGCTGATAGATACCATTGAAGAGCTGGAAAAGGGCAGCCGGGCGGTGGGGCGCAAGTGCGTCAGCATGAACGAACCCTATTTCCAGGGACATTTCCCGGGAAACCCGGTGATGCCGGGGGTGCTGATCATAGAAGCGCTGGCCCAGACAGGGGCAGTGGCCATGCTGTCCGCGGATGCGTGGAAGGGAAAGACGGCCTATTTCGCCGGGATAGACAGAGCGAAATTCCGCAGGAAGGTAGTCCCCGGGGATGTCCTGACCTTAGAGGCCAAAGTGGTCAAGTGCAAGGGGCCGATGGGCATCAGCGAGGCAGTGGCCACCGTGGACGGCAAGATAGTGGCCCAGGCCCAGCTTACATTTGCGATTTCAGGGGATTGAGGAGAGCCATCGCGAGTGACTTTGCCCTTCAGAGCCATCGCGCAGCGATTTAAATTGGAAAAGTCGCGAAGGCGCACGAGAGGAATTTTCATACGTGCATTTTCGGATGAAAATTTCTCTCCCAGATGTGCGTCGAGTGACTTTGCCCCTTTAGAGCCATCGCGCAGCGATTTTATATTAGGAGAGATAGAATGAGCGGACTGTTTAAAAGGAAAGCATCCGAAAAAGAGAAGGAGCTATGGAAAAAGCGCGTGACGTTTTTCGCCAGGCAGCAAAATCCGGGAGAGGGTTCGGGCAGCCTCTGGGCGGACAGCCCGCAGGGAACCGACAGGGACAAGGCGCGCAGGGCGGCGGAAGGCCCTGCCGCGGACGCGAAAGGGACGAGGGCGGACGCGAATCCCCGCCCTCAGGAAAAGGAAGACTACATGATTCGCTGTCCGAAATGCGGAAAAATGGTGAACCGGGACAGAGTGGCGAAGCGCAAATACATCTGCTACGAGTGCCAGGGATACTTCCGGGTCAGGACGAACAACCGCATCCGCATGGTGGCAGACCCCCATACCTTTGTACCCTGGTTTTGTGACATGCCTGTCAGAAATCCCCTCTCCTATGAGGGATACGAGGAAAAGCTCCAGGAGGCAAGGGAGAAGACCGGACTGGAGGAAGCCTTCACGGTAGGGCAGTGCAAGGTCTTCGGTGAGGACATCGTGCTGGGCATCTGCGACTCCAGATTCCTGATGGCCAGCATGGGACATGTGGTGGGAGAGAAAATCACCGCCGCCGTGGAACGTGCGGTGGAGCTTAGGCTGCCGGTGTTCTTCTTCTGCTGCTCCGGCGGAGCCAGAATGCAGGAGGGCATCATCTCCCTGATGCAGATGGCAAAGACCTCCGCGGCCATAAGGAAGCTGGACGAGGCGGGACTGCTGTACTGCACCATCCTCACGGATCCTACCATGGGCGGCGTCACGGCCAGCTTCGCCATGCTGGGGGACGTGATCATGGCGGAGCCCGGGGCTCTGATCGGTTTCGCGGGGCCCAGGGTCATCCGCCAGACCATAGGACAGGAGCTGCCGGAGGGCTTCCAGACAGCGGAATTCCTGGTGGAGCACGGCATCATAGACGGCATCGTGAGAAGGGAGAACCTGAAGAAGACCCTGTATTTCCTGGTGAAGTCCCACCAGGGCAGGGAGGGCCAGTACGCGGACTTCTCCGGGGGGAAGGAGTTCCATTTTGTGCTGAACGAAGTGCTGAGGGAGCAGACCTGGAACGTGAAGCCCGCGGGCGCCTGGGAGAAGGTGAAGGCCGTCCGCAGGCTGGAGCGGGCCAGTTCCTGTGACTACATGAGCTGTATCTTCGACTATTTCGTGGAAGCCCACGGAGACAGGAGCTTTCGGGACGACCCGGCCATCATCGGTGGCATCGGCTTTTTGGAGGGACAGCCGGTGACGGTGATCGCGGAGCACAAGGGCAAGGACGGCAGGGAGTGCCAGTGGCGCAATTACGGCATGCCCATGCCCGAGGGCTACCGCAAGGCCCTGCGCCTGATGAAGCAGGCGGAGAAGTTCCACCGTCCCATCGTCAGCTTCATCAATACTGCCGGAGCCTACTGCGGCATTGAGGCGGAGGAGCGGGGACAGGGCGAGGCCATCGCCCGCTGCCTGCGGGAGATGTCCGCCCTGAAGGTGCCCGTGCTGTGCGTCTTCATCGGCGAGGGCGGCAGCGGCGGCGCCCTGGCTACGGCGGTGGGGAACGAGGTCTGGATGCTGGAGAACGCCACCTATTCCATCTTATCCCCCGAGGGCTTTGCCTCCATCCTCTGGAAGGATTCTTCCAGGGCCAGAGAGGCCAGCGAAATCATGCGCATCACGGCCCAGGACTTGAAGCTCCTGCACGTGGTGGACAAAATCATCCCGGAGTTCGGCGGGGCGGACAGTACTACAGCGGAGGCTATCGGAGGCTACCTGAAGGAGCAGATCATGGACTTCCTGGCGCGCTTCCAGGGACTGTCCGGTGAGGAAATCGCCGCCCAGCGCTACGAAAGATTCCGTAAATATTGATAAATGGAGATGGTTGTCGCGCAGCGACTTGCGGGCGAAGTCGCGAAGACGCACGAGAGGAATTTTCATACGTGCATTTTCGGATGAAAATTTCTCTCCCTAGTGTGCGTCGAGTGACTTTGCTCCTTCAGAGCTGTCGCGCAGCGACTTTAAATAGGAGAAGATATATGTCGATTCACATTATGGGAACAGGAAGCGCCCTTCCAGGGCGCGTGGTAGAGAACAGGGAACTGGAGGGGATGGTGGACACCTCGGACGAATGGATACGGGAGCGCACCGGCATCGGCAGCAGACATGTCTCCACCGGGCAGACCGTGGCGGAGCTGGCGGCGGATGCCTGTCAGCGGGCGTTAGAGGATGCCGGGAAGCAGGCGGAGGAGGTGGAGCTCATCCTGGCGGCCACCTGCTCCCCGGAGGAGGCCGCGCCCTGCGTGGCCTGCCAGGTTCAGAGCAGGATTGGAGCCGGGAATGCCGTGGCATTTGACTTAAACGCGGCATGCGCCGGTTTTTTGTTCGCGCTGCACACCGCATGGGCCTATGTGGAGGCCGGCATCTACAGAAACGCTCTGGTGGTCGGCAGCGAGGTGCTTTCCAAGCTGGTGGACTGGGAGGACCGGAGCACCTGCATCCTCTTTGGGGACGGCGCGGGGGCAGTGTATGTGGAGAACTGCCAGGAGGGCGGTCTCTTAAGCTTCGTGCAGCACGCGGACGGAAAGAAGGGCGGCGTGCTCGGCGGAGGCGCCAGGCTGCTTTCCAATCCCTGGGCCGGGCAGCAGGAGTGCCAACCGTTCTTTCGGATGGACGGGCGGGAGGTCTTCTCCTTCGCGGTGCGCCAGGTGCCTCTGAATGTGGAGGAGGCCCTTGGAAAGGCAGGGCTGGGCATCCCGGATGTGGATCTGTTCGTGCTCCATCAGGCCAATCGGCGCATTATAGAGGGCATTGCGAAGCGGCTGGGGGCAGACCTTTCCCGCTTCCCCATGAACCTGGAGCGGGTGGGGAACACCTCCTCCGCGGCCATTCCCCTCCTGCTGGACGAGCTGAACCGCCAGGGGCGCCTGAAGCGGGGGATGCGGCTGGTGCTGTCGGGCTTCGGCGCTGGACTCACCTGCGGGGCCTGCGTGATGGAATGGTAGACGATGTGGGGCAATTGCCTATTGACTTTTTTCCCGAAATGGGTACATTATTATTATATGGCCTGCATGCGGGCCCAGGGACTGGGGAGGATAGCGGGGGATAAATGGTACAGAATACGAAGCGCTCCATAAACGAATTGCTGGTCAGCCTGTTCAACCATGTGATGGACATGGAAGCCAGGGCGGTGATTACGGAGGAGTACAGGGACATCACCAACAATGACATGCATATCATAGAGGCAATCGGCGTGGAGGAGCCCAGGAACATGTCCGACATAGCCCACCGCCTGAACGTCAC
Organism: uncultured Acetatifactor sp.; assembly: GCA_948496895.1. Lineage (GTDB taxonomy): Bacteria > Bacillota > Clostridia > Lachnospirales > Lachnospiraceae > Acetatifactor. Next base: position 4,016 of record CAOOJO010000098.1, read on the forward strand.
CGTGAGCACCCTGACCACCAATATGAACGGACTGGAGCGCAAGGGCTATATCAAGCGGGAGCGCAGCACGAAAGACAAACGAGTAGTACATGTCCTGCTGACAGATAAGGGGAGGAAGGCCTTCTACCACCACCGGGATTTCCACAAGAAGATGATCAGGGCGATCGTGAAGGATCTGAGCGGGGAGGAGATGGAGATTCTCTACCGTTGCCTGGTGAACCTGAACATCTTCCTGGAGGACGGAAACGGGGAAGCTTAAGGGAGGCATTCCATATACAGAAAAAGCGAGTGTGATTTTCATGAACATGGGAGAAAAAGTCAATCAGGTGCTGGGAAAGCTCAAGACCGTCATCTATGGCAGGTTCGCCATGATTCTGCTGGGCTTTCTGGCGCAGCTTGTCCTGCTGACAGTGGGATATATCCTCCTGCGCAATTACAGCTATCTGTTCTACGGGCTTTTTCTGGCAATCAGCGCCATTGTGGTAATCTATATCTACAATGCTCCCGGCAATCCGGACCTGAAGCTGTCCTGGATGCTGCCCATCGCCATATTTCCGGTTTTCGGGGCCATCTTTTACATGACCATCGTCATGCAGCCGGGCACCACGGTTCTGTACGAGAGATTGACGGAGCTGTCGAAGCATACCAGGAAGTACGTGGTTCCCAGGAGCGATACCAGGGACAGGCTGCGGGCGGAGAGCCCCCACATGGGGCAGCTGGCCTACTATCTGGAGAAATACGACGACAGCCCTGTCTACGACAATACCCAGATGAAATACTATGCCCTGGGAGACAGCCAGTTCGTGGACATGGTGGAGGAGCTGAAAAAGGCGGAAGAATACATCTTCATGGAATTCTTCATCGTGTCCGGCGGGCAGATGCTGGGGACGATTCTGGACATCCTGAAGGAGAAGGCCAGGCAGGGCGTGGAGGTGCGCTTCATGTGCGACGGCACCAATGTGCTGTGGAACCTGCCCGAGTTCTTCCCCCAGATGCTGGAGGCGGAGGGGATACACTGCAAGATGTTCGCGCCGATCCGCCCCATCTTCTCCCCCCACTACAACAACCGGGACCACCGAAAGATTCTGGTCATTGACGGAAAGGTGGCCTTCACCGGCGGCATCAACCTGGCGGACGAATACATCAACCAAAAAGAGCGCTTCGGCCATTGGAAGGACGTAGGGGCCAAGATTTCGGGGGACGCGGTGGAGCGTTTCACATACATGTTCCTGGAGCTGTGGAACGCGGACGGGGAAGAGACGGAGGACTATGAAAAATACAGGCTCTCCCGGGAGGCTGCCTGCCCCAGCGACGGCTATGCCATTCCCTACAGCGTCTGCCCTCTGGGGCCGGAGCGTGTGGGGCAGATGGTGTATCTGGAGATCCTGAACACCGCCCATACCTATGTGCATATCATGACCCCCTATCTGATACCGGATTACCAGATGCTGACGGCTTTAAGCTACGCCGTGAAGCGGGGCGTGGAGGTGGTCATCATCATGCCCCACATCCCGGACAAGAAATACGCCTTCCTCCTGGCCAAGACCTATTACGACCAGCTGCTGGAGGCGGGGGTGCGGATCTGTGAATACGAGCCGGGCTTCGTCCACGCCAAGGTCTTCCTCTCGGACGATGTGAAGGCGGTGGTGGGCACGGTGAACCTTGACTACAGGAGCCTCTTCCACCATTTCGAGTGCGGCGTGGTGCTGTATAGGAATTCCCAGATAGCGGTGATGGAGAGGGATTTCCAGGATACGCTGGAAAAATGTATGGAAATCAAAGAGGGGGATTACGGGAAGCTGCGGCTGCGGGACAGGGCAATTGGAAGGATCATGCGGCTGGTGGCGCCGCTGATGTGATATTTTCGCAAGAGAAGGGCGGGGGTTCCTGCCCTTTTTCTATTTATGATATTTTTAAGTTTTCATGAAACCTCTGGGGCCGCATGTCGTCTATAAAGGCAGAGACGGCTGCACGGCCCGGGAGAGCCGCCGCACATAGGAGGGAGGCATATCTTGAAGGATGCACAGATACTGGATTTATATTGGGGGAGACAGGAACAGGCAATCTATGAGACCCAGAAGGTCTATGGAAACTACTGCTATAGTATCGCCTGGAACATCCTGTACTCCAGGGAGGACTCGGACGAATGCGTGAACGACACCTGGCTGCGGGCATGGAACGCCATACCACCCAGGCGGCCCGGTCGTCTGGCGCTGTTTCTGGGGACGATTACCAGGAACCTGTCCCTGGACAGGTGGAAGGAAAGGCATGCCATGAAGAGAGGAAAGGGTGAGCTGGAGCTGGCGCTGGACGAGCTGGCGGAATGTCTGCCCGATGCCCGCGATACGGAAGCGGAGGTGGAGGCGGCGGAGCTGGAGCGGCTGGTGAATGAGTTCCTGCGCAGTCTGCCGGAGAGGGACTGCAATATCTTCCTGCGCCGCTACTGGTACGTGGAGGAGTACGGGGACATCGCCAGGCGGTACGGCATGAAGCTGAACACGGTGAAGACCTCCCTGTTCCGCACCAGAGCGAAGCTGCGGGTCTATCTGGAAAAGGAGGGCGTGGTGATATGAGCGGATATGGGAATCCGGACGGGAATCTTTCGCGGCGGGAGGAGCCGGAACGGGCCATGCGGCTGATGGAGGCCCTGTCCGGCGTGGACGAGGCCCTGTTGGAGCGCTGCAGCGGAATCGGGAGGGTGACGGCCTGCCGCAGGCCCCTGTGGCAGAGCGCCCGGGCCGTGGCGGCAGTGCTGTGCCTGGCAGTGGTGGGGGCGGTAAGCTGGGGAGGGTATCAGCTGTCCCAGATGAAGATGGGCAGCACAGGCGGCTCCTCAGGCGGCAACGCCGCGCCATACATGGAAGAGATTCAAGAGGATGAGGAGGAAGCGATGCCCCGGGACGCGGTGACCGGGGAGGCCGCACCGGAGGCAGCGGAAGCCGGCAATGGCGCGGATGCCGGACAGGGCGGGGAGCAGACTCGCCAGACGGAAGGCGGCGGGGCCATGGACGAGAAGGAAACGGAGGGAGGACAGACGCCGCTGAAGCAGGAATCGGCCAGCCAAAAGGACGAGAATCAGGACAGTGACGGAACCCAAGGGGCTGCCGCAGAGGAGGAAGGAAGCCCTGAAGCAGATGTTGACGGCTGTCCATTGCCGCCGAAGTCCCAGAAGCTCACGCTGGCCCAGGCCAGGGAGGATGCGGTGTTTAGCGCCTATGTCCCCACGGCGCTTCCGGCGGGATATGCCTTCGAGGAGGGGCACCGTGTGACGGAAAGCCAGGAGCCGAACCTGACCCTGTGCTGGACCAGGGGAATGGACTCCATCACGCTGCATCTGGAGAGGACAGCGAATCCGCCTGCCACAGTGGATGTGGAGGAGACGGAGAGCTATGACCAGCGGCTGTATGAGGTGCCTTATGGGGAGACCGTACCGGAAGAATACCGGCAGACCTTCGACAACCCGGTGTTCGCCGTGGAGGATTTTGACCTGGAGATCGTAAAGAGCCGGATGAAGTCCTATGACGACCAGGGGGACACGGATACCCCCAGGGGGAATTTCAGCGTATGGTACGGGGACGGCGTATTGATCCGCTTCAGCGGACGGGGCACGGCGGAGGAAATCTGGGAGATGTTCTCTTCCATGGGAGGACAGGAATAGAGCCGGCAGCTGCCGGCTCTACCCATTTTCATTTTCCCGCATGCGGTAGCCTACGCCCACCTCGGTGAAGACATATTGGGGCTGGGCGGGATTCTTTTCGATTTTCCGGCGGATATTGGCCATGTTCACCCGCAGAATCTGATTGTTCTTCTCCGCGTATGGCCCCCAGATGCGCCGCAGAATCATGTTGTAGGTCAGCACGCGCCCCGCGTTCTCCGCCAGGAGGGAGAGGAGCTGGTACTCAATCTGGGTCAGATGGATTCGCCTGCCCTCCAGATGGATGATCCTCTTGTCGAAGTCAATCTCCAGGTTCAGGGTTCTGTAGATCTGGCTGGGCGCGCTGCCCCGATTGTGGCGCAGGGCGGTGCGGATGCGGGCCGTCAGTTCATTTGGATAGAAGGGCTTGGTGACATAATCGTCCGCGCCCAAATCTAATGCCGCCACCTTATCCTGCTCCTCATTGCAGGCGGAGACGATGATGATGGGGACATGGCTCCAGCTGCGCAGCTGTTCCAGCACCTGGAATCCGTCCATGTCCGGCAGCCCCAGGTCCAGCAGAATCAAACCGGGGCAGAGGGAGGCCGCAAGACTGAGCCCCTCTCTGCCGGTCAGGGCTGTGGTGACATTATAGCCGTTCTTGTCCAAGAGCGCGGAGATATAGGAACAGGTGCTCTTGTCATCCTCAATCAACAGAATGCGGATTCTGGCATTCATTTTAGTTCAACA
>CAOOJO010000099.1 GCA_948496895.1 uncultured Acetatifactor sp.
CAGCGGCAACTCTGATAGGATATCATAGCCTTCCGCTTTTGTCAACAGCTTTTTTTCAATTTTTTTACAAAAATAATTTATTTATTTTTGGTAGGTTTTTATTATAGCACTGACTCCATTTATTTGTCAACGCCATTTTTTCAAATTTCCGTCAAATTCCGCGCAACGGGCTGTCCTGTCTCGCCTCCAGGGCATTACAGATGAATCTCCCCTATCAGCGGGATGAACCGGAACCGGTCCAGGAAGCCCTCGATTCCCTTCGCCAGATAATTGTGGCCGTAAATCCAGGTCAGGATTTCGCTCTTCTGGGTGTTTTCCCGGATGAACTGCCCGATAGCGCCTATGTCCATCATCATCATAAGGGCGTAGAGCGTCCACAGCACCAGGATGACCTCGAACGCGCCGAATACGATGCCCAGAAGCTTGTCCAGAAAGTGCACCACCGGCAGCTTCGTGGCCAGCTTCGCAGAGAAGAACACAAGGCCCAGCAGATGGTGGGCCACCAGCAGCAGGATGAGCAGGACGGCAATCACCGCCACATTGAATACCTTGCCATCGTGGTAGCTGTTCACGCCATAGGCAATCAGGGCGGCCACCACGCTGAGCACCACCAAAGAGACCAGGGAGATGACTTCCTTCACGATTCCCTTGCGGTATCCGTCCACCATTTTAATCAGGACGGCGATGGCCAGGACTATCAGCATTATGTTCAGGTTCCACTCGTTCATCTCATTCTCCTCTTACTGTCTTTCATTTTAATTGTATGGTATCGATGGAGTCATCTGTCACCAGCATATATTTGTATGTATTCCCCACAGGGGCCATCAGACGCACGGTCTTGGAAAAGCTCCCGTGGAATTTCTCTATCCCGTCCATGGTCATTATCTGGCATTCCGCCTCATTATATATCACGAAATTGTCCTTGCCGAAGAAAATGTCCGTGTAGTCCATGTCGAAATAGAAATCCCTCTCTTTGGCCGTGTCGGCATCATAGACCTTTAGCTGGTATCTGTTCTCATTGTTGTCCGAAAGGAACACCAGGCCGATGTATCTGTCGCCGCAAAAGACCGACCTTATCTCCCTGTCATAGAGATGCCCCGCCGTCTCCTCCGGCACATAGGCGCCGGAATAGATCGTCAGTCTGTTGTCCCCCACGGAAAACGCGGTGTCATCGTCCAGGAAGCCCACGTAAGGGACTACGGTGTCCGTGAGCACGTAGCTGCTCACCAGGCCGTCGCTGTAGTTGGAGCCTACCAGGCCGAAATTATAGAAGCCGATTCTCGTCCTGAGAATCCCCGCGTCCACATAGACATAGGCCACCAGGAGCAGCTCCCCGTTTGGGGAAAGGCTGATGGCCATGGGATACCCGGAATCGTCCATATGCGTCCTGCTCTCCCGTATCATCTCGCCGCTGCTGTCATAGGTGTTGATCCAGGTGATGTCGGTGTCGGCCAGCACAGCCGTCACGAACCCGTTTTCGGACACGGTCAGTTGACGGACAGGCATGGCCGTGGTGATCTCCCCCAGCAGCTTCTCCGAATCCGCCAGATAGATGCTCCTTCCATTGTAGTCCCCTATGGCCACGGTCTCCCGGTTCCTGGCCAGTATCACATCCTGGATTTCAAAGGTCTGGTTCCAGATCACGTTTCCTCTGGAATCCGTGCAGTGAGCGCCGTCCTTGCTGTAGGTCAGGATGGAGCTGCCCAGCTTTACTTCCGTGGTGCCGCTTATGGATTCACGGGGGGCGGTGGCTATGGTATCGTAGTCCGTGTAGGTGCGACGCTTATATTGTATCACCAGGAAAATGGCGAAGGCCGCCAGGAGCAGCACGATCAATAGAACCCGGTATACTGCGGCCAGCTTGTGGCGGGCGATTTTCTCTTTGTAGTCCGCCTGCTTCTTCTCCCGTTTTTCTCGCTTTTCTTTCTCTTTCATGTAGCTTCTGATGTCTGCCATGGTTCCTCCCGGCTTTCAGTATGGTACGTGGTAAACATTATATCATGTGCCCAGCAGCGCACATGGTAATTATGCCATTCGGCGTTCTCTGCCATGAATATGGTCAACATTATACCATATAATCTTCATTGTGGTAAAAAAATTTTTTCCCCTTCCTTGATGTCATCGGGATCGCCGATATTGTTCAGGGCGCACACTTCTGCCACCCGGACGTCGCTGCCGTACTGACGGATACAGATATCGGTCAGGGTATCGCCCCTTTGCACGATATAGGCCACCATCTCCGCCACCGGGGCACCGGCCTGGGCTGCGGGCGGTTCCTGTGTGGGTTCCGGGGTCGGTTCCGGGGTAGGCTGTAGGGTAGGCTCGGGAGTGGGCGCTTCGGTGGGCGCTTCCGTGGGTTCCGGAGCAGCTTGTCCATCAGATGCCGCGTCCGCGGGCTGGGCTGTGGCGGAAGGTTCCCCCGCGTCCGGCGAAGCTCCCTCCGTATCCCCGGGCTGCTGTCCGTCCGGGGCATCCGTACCTGCGGCTGTGTTCTCCTTGCGGATGGCGTCCGTCAGCTTGTCCTCCGCTACGATGGTCCCCACCTGGGCGTTGCTGCCGGACACTTCCACCGCGTCAGGCAGCTGCTTGCGGGTGATGTCCTCCAGCAATTGCTTTACGTCCGACTGCAGGTGGGTCAGCCCCTGTCCGTCCCCCATGGTGGCAAAGCCCGCGGCGCAGAGCAGCACAAAGGCGGCAGCCGCTGCCAGCTTCATGTTCCGCAGAGGCATGGCGGGCCTGTCTTTTTGGGCGGGGGAGGTCCTGCGGAAGGCATGTCCCGCTTTTTCCTCAGAGAGGGCCCTGCGCTCCTCCTGTCTCTTCTTCACCATGTCGTACTTTTCCTGGGGCACCTCCTCCGGCCTGGCCTCCCCCTGGCGGTCGTCCAGCATGAAGGCCAGCATCTGGTCGTTCTTTTCATAGAACTGGGCATAGCCCTCCACATACCGGCACACGCTCTGTTCGCAGATATGGAAGCCCTCCACCATCTCCCCGTCCAGCAGGCGGTAGCCCAGGAACAGGTAATCGGGGAAATATTTCCTGCGCTGCTTCTCCACCTCCTGGCACACCGCCTGGGACAGGTGGCGGCATTCCCGCTGGAGGAAATTCAGCTTGCACGCCCCATAGAGGAATAAATATGTAACCTCGCCCTCCTCCTTCCTCGTACCGTACACCGCCACTGCCAGCCCCTTTTCCCGGGCATACTGATTCAGCTGCCTGATATAGGAAATGACATAATCCTCCACATATATCTTGCAGTGGGGATTCGTTTCTCCAATCTGTGTAATGTTTTTGGGCAATTCCATACAAAAACACCTCCCATACCGTTTGTACTAATCATAGCATCGGCATGCGAGGTATTTTAGCGTTCTTTGTCGCGGTGGAAAAAGAACTCTTCGACAATCTTCGCGGGGACCCGCCAGGTCAGCTCAGGCCAAAGCGGTAGACTGTCACGGAGTCATACTCCCTGTCCTGCCCGAAGACACAGGAGGGGAAGGATGGTTTGTGGATGGAATCGGGGAAGTACTGGGTCTCCAGGCACAGGCCGCCCCTGCGCCTGTAGATCTGGCCCTCTTTCCCGCTCTCCTCCTCGATGAAATTGCCAGTGTAGAACTGGACGCCGGGCAGGGTGGTGTAGGCTTCCATGATCCTGCCGCTCCCAGGCGCTTTCAGGGTGGCGAAGTGGCGCAGCGTCCCGTCCCAGCCATCTATTACCCAGTTGTGGTCATATCCGCCGGCGTATTGGAGCTGCTGGAAATCGGTATCTATCCTCTCGCCTACCCTCTTCGGGGCGGTGAAGTCCATGGGCGTGCCCTCCACTGGGGCGATCTCTCCGGTGGGGATGGAACCCGCGTCCGCGGGGGTGTAGCGGGAGGCGCCCAGCCACAGGGTATGCCCCTCTATATGTCCGCTGCCGTGGCCCTCCAGGTTGAAATAGGAATGGTTGGTCAGGTTCAGAATCGTGCGCCTGTCGCTGACGGCGTGGTAGTGGAGCCGCAGCTCATTGTCCTCGCTTAAGGTGTATGTGACCTCCGCCCGCTTCGCGCCGGGGAAGCCCATGTTGTCCGTTTTATCCTCCAGGCGGAAGGTGACGCTGTCCTCCCCCACTGTGGCTTCCCAGAAGCATTTATGCCAGCCATGCTCCCTGTGGCTGTGGAGATTGTTGGCACCATCGTTGGCCGCCAGGGAATAGGTGGCGCCGTCCAGGGTAAAGGAAGCGTTCCCTATCCTGTTGGCGCTGGGGCCGATCACCACGCCGAAGAAGCATCCGTTGGCCAGGTAGTCCTCCGCCCGGTCAAAGCCCAGCACCACATCCGCCAGGCGTCCCTCTCTGTCGGGCACCTCCACGCGGACCAAAGCTGCGCCTATGTTGGCCACGGACACCCGCATGCCGTTGCCGTTTTCCATGGTGTAGAGGCTGACCTCTCTCCCGTCAGGGAATTTTCCAAAAGAGCTGATGGTAACTGCCATATTCCTTCTTCCTCCTAGTCATATTTCTGTCCGTCCCTCCAGTGCGCGCAAAAGCGTCACTTCGTCGATGTATTCCAGGTCGCCGCCCACCGGCACGCCGCTGGCGATGCGGGTGACCCTGATGCCTGTGGGCTTGATGAGCTTGGCGATGTACATGGCCGTGGTCTCCCCCTCCAAGCTGGAGTTGGTGGCGATGATGACCTCCTCCACCTCTCCCCGCAGCCGCTCCATCAGCTCCTTTAAGCGGATGTCCCCGGGGCCTATGCCCAGCATGGGGGAGATGGCCCCGTGGAGCACATGATACACACCCTCGTACCTGCCGGTCTTCTCATAGGCCGCCAGATCCCTGGTATTCTCCACCACCATGATCAGCCGGTGGTCGCGCTTGCCGTTGGCGCAGACGGGGCATATCTCCCTGTCCGTCAGGGTGAAGCACTCCCTGCAGTAGCGGACGTTCTCCCTGGCATCCAGAATCACCTCCGTCAGGCGCTTTACCTTGTCCTTGGGCATGCCTATGAGATGGAAGGCCAGCCGCTGGGCCGACTTGCTGCCGATGCCCGGCAGGGCCGCCAGCTCTTCTATTAGTTTGTTGATATGTCCGCTGTAAAGATCCATCAGAAGGGCAGTCCTCCCAGGCCCCCGGTCATCTTGCCCATGAGCTCGTTACTGGCCTCCTCGGCCCCTCGCAGGGCTTCATTGACTGCCGCCACAATCAGGTCCTGGAGCATCTCCACGTCCTCCGGATCCACCACCTCCTGGGACAGGGTCACCTTCAGCAGCTCCTTCTTGCCGCTCACCGTGGCCTCCACCGCGCCGCCGCCCGCGGAGGCTGTGAATTCCTTGGTCTCCAGCTCCTTCTGGCCTTCCTCCATCTGGCGCTGCATCCTCTGGGCCTGCTTCATCAGGTTCGTCATGTTCCCGGGCATGGCTCCCCCGGGGAATCCTCCTCTTTTTGCCATATAGCATCATCCTCCTGGTTTAACTTGTCTTACTCTTCTTCCTCTATCTCCATCTGTATTACTTTTGATATGTCTACAAAATTGTCTTCGAACTGCTGCGCTTCCCCCACTGTCTGGATGCCGACCTCTATCTCCTTTCCGGAGAAGTCGCTGAGCAAAGCCTCCAGCAGGGCCTTGTGCTCCGGCTGCTTGGTGAAATAGTCGGAGGCCAGGCCGTCCTCGAATACCACACAGAGCCGGTTGTCGCCGCCCAGGCTGAGCCTGGCGGATTTCAGGTAAATCCGCATGGGGTTCTCCGCGCTGCCCACGATGGCGGGCCACCTGGACACTATCTGCTTCACGTCCTCGGGGATGGCCCGGGGCAGCTGGGGCCTGGCGGCACCTGGAGTCACGCCGCCGGCCCCTCCGGGCGCGGCGCCCCCCGGAGCCGGATTTCCCCCGCTTCCCGGGGCAGCCGCCACCACCACGCCTTTTTCCAGCTTATCCTCCACCTGCCGGATGCGGTCCAGCATGGCGTCCGGCGCCGCCTCCATCTCGGGCTTGCAGAGCTTGATCAGGGCGATTTCCACCAAAATGCGCTTCTGGGCGGACTGGCGTATCTGGCCGGACAGCTCGGAGAAGATCCGGATGAAGCGGACGATCCTGTCCATGTCCGCCATGGCGGATTCTTCCTTCAGGCGCTTCAGGTTGTCCGTGGACATGTCGATGACGTCCTCCAGGTTGTCGGAGGCCTGTACCAGCATCAGGTTGCGCAGGTACCAGGTAAAGTCCGTGACGAACTGGGTCAGCTCCCGGCCCTGCATCACGATTTCCTCCAGAAGCTGGACGCATCCCAGCACGTTCCTGTCCAGAATGTCCCGCAGGAGCCTGCTGAACACCTCCGTGTCCACCGCCCCCAGCACGTCCAGCACCTTGTCGTAGGTGAGCTCGTGGCCCAGATGGAAAGCGATGCACTGGTCTAAGAGGCTCAGGGCGTCGCGCATGGAGCCGTCCGCGGTCTTGGCGATGTAGCGCAGGGCCTTCTCCTCCACCTGCACCCCCTCCTGTCCGGTGAGCTCCCGCAGCCTGGCGGCGATGGTGTCGATGGGAATGCGCTTGAAATCATATCGCTGGCACCGGGACAGGATGGTGATGGGGAGCTTGTGCACCTCCGTGGTGGCCAGGATGAAGATGACATAGGAGGGCGGCTCCTCCAGGGTCTTCAAAAGGGCGTTGAAGGCCCCCGCGGACAGCATATGCACCTCGTCGATGATGTAGACCTTGTACTTGCCCTCCGCGGGGGAATAGGACACTTCGTCTACGATTTCCCGTATATTGTCCACGCCGTTGTTGGAGGCGGCGTCGATCTCGATCACGTTCATGCTGGCTCCCGCGGCGATGGCTCGGCAGATGCGGCATTCCCCGCAGGGACCCTCCGGGGTGGGGTTCTCGCAGTTCACTGCCCGGGCCAGGATTTTCGCCACGGTGGTCTTGCCCGTGCCCCTGGTGCCGGTGAACAGGTAGGCGTGGCCGATGCGGTTCGCCGCCAGTTGGTTTTTCAGCGTGGTCACGATATGGTCCTGGCCTTTCACGTCCGCAAGGGTGTCCGGGCGGAACTTCCGGTATAGCGCCATGTATGACATAGAATTCTTCCTCATAAGCCGAATAGATGGAAGGCATACTTGCGCATGCCTTCCATTGCATCAGGCCGTCCCCTCTCCCTAAGTTCTGTTGATGCCCATGGAGAGGGATTTGTTTTTCATAAAATTACGAACTTGATTCCGTTTTTCGTCAGTCAGTCCTGTCAGTCGCCGAAGCTGATGCCTAAAAGCTTGGCTTCCTTCACGATGGACGCGTCCGGAGATACGGCTTTCAGCTTGCCTGCCACGTCCTCCAAGGGGACGCGGACCACTTCGCGGTTCTTGTAGCCTACCATGAAGCCATACTGGCCGTCCAGTATCAGCTTGCCGGCCTCCGCGCCCAGGCGGCTGGCGAACACGCGGTCATAGGGGCAGGGGCTGCCGCCGCGCTGCATGTGGCCGGGGACGGTGACGCGGACTTCGATGCCGGTCTTCTTCTGGATGGCCTCGGCCAGCTCGTAGGACACCGAAGGGTGCACCATCTTCTCCAGCTTTTTCTTGTACTCTTTCTTGGAGAGCTTGGCGTCCTCCTTGGAGATGGCGCCTTCGGCCACGGCGATGATGGTGAAGCCGCTGCCGCGCTTGTTCCTGTCCTCGATCTTCTCCACCACCTTCTTGATGTCGTAGGGAATCTCAGGGATGAGGATGATGTCCGCGCCGCTGGCCATGCCGGCGTTCAGGGTCAGCCATCCTACCTTGTGGCCCATGACCTCCACGATGAAGACACGGCTGTGGGACGCCGCCGTAGTGTGGATGTAGTCGATGGCGTCGGTGGCGATGTCCACTGCGCTCTGGAAGCCGAAGGTCATGTCGGTGCCCCAGAGGTCATTGTCGATGGTCTTGGGCAGGGTGATGACGTTCAGGCCCTCTTTGCTTAAGAGGTTGGCCGTCTTGTGGGTGCCGTTGCCGCCCAGGACTACAAGGCAGTCCAGCTGGAGCTTGTAGTAGTTCTGCTTCATGGCTTCCACCTTGTTCAGGCCGTTCTCGTCGGGATCCTGGATGGTCTTGAAGGGGGTCCTGGAGGTGCCCAGGATGGTGCCGCCCTTGGTCAGTATGCCGGAGAAGTCCTTGCCGGTGAGCATCTGGAACTTGCTGTAGATCAGGCCCCTGTAGCCGTCCTTGAAGCCGTAGATCTCCACCTGCTCTTCGCTGTTGTACAGCGTCTTCACCACGCCCCTCATGGCCGCGTTCAGCGCCTGGCAGTCTCCGCCGCTGGTCAACATACCGATTCTCTTCATGTCTCATGTCCTCCTATCATTTTTATTTATGTGTTTGGGTTTGGTCTGCACACTTGTCTGTATAAAA
>CAOOJO010000100.1 GCA_948496895.1 uncultured Acetatifactor sp.
GCAGCTTCATCAGCATGGTGACCCCGTCCATCACGGGCATCATGATGTCCACGATGGCAAGGTGTATCTCCTCCCCCTCCACTACCTTCAGGCCCTCCGCGCCGTTGGCGGCCTGATATACCTCATATCCCTGATTCCTCAGGTAGATTTCGATGCCCTCCCGAATCTCCTTGTCGTCCTCGACCACTAAGACGTGATACTTCTGTTCCATTGTTGTCCCTCCGGTTTTCATCGCGGACTCCGGCAGCCTGTGAATGCCCTGGGTCTGGCTTTCATCCGGGAAGAGCTCCCACGCAATCCGAATCAAGACCGGATCAGGACTCCGAAGGAGCGTCAGCCCTCCAGCAGCAGCCGGATGTTCCGCTTTTTCTGTGTCGCGTTTTCCGCAATAACACTATTATAATAATGAACCGCTTTTAACGCAACAGCTTCTTCCCGGTATTGGGCAGCTTTTTGCAGGGCGTTCTCCGACATCTGGCGGCAGCAGGCTTTTCTGTAGGGCATTTCCTCCACGCCGCAGCCGCCGCAAGCCTCCTCCAGGAATTCCGTGACTCTGGCGGCGTACTCCTCCGTATCTTCCCCGGTGAGGATGCCGTTCACCCCATCGTCCACCAGATCCTCCACTCCCGAAGCCCTCACGGCGATCACGGGAGTGGCTCCGGCAAAGGCCTCCAGCACCACGATGCCCTGGGTCTCTGTCTTGGAGGCGAAAAGGAAGGCATCCGCCGCTTTGAAATAGTCGGCAATCCGTTCATTTGGAATCGTCCCGGTGAACACCAGATTCTCCTGAAGCCCAAGCTGCCTGCCGCGCTCCTCCAGGGCCTTTTTGTCCGGCCCGTCCCCTACCATCAGCATCCGGAAGGGCTTTCCGTAGAGGGCCTTCACCCGGGCCAGGCTTTCCAGCAGGAAGGCGACGTTCTTCTCGCCCGCCATCCTGGATACGGTCAGAAGCAATGGCATATGCTCCGCGCCGTAGTACCTGCGGATTTCTGCCGCTGTCTCCGGGGCCACATCAAAATTCCGCCGTTCGATGCCAGTAGGCAGGATTCCTGTATTCTCCGCGGGTACATGGCATATGTCCGTAAGATAGTTCCGCATGCCCGCGGTGGGCGCGAAGACGAAACTGCAGCGCTTCAGGAAGCCGTGGAGGTAGAGGGGCATGATCCTGTCCAGCTTGCAGATTCCCCTTGTATAGCAGCTTGCGTACTGTTCATATCTGGTGTGGTAGGTGAACACCAGCGGGATATGGAACTTGCGGGACAGATGCACCGCCGTCCGCCCGATGAGCATGGGATGGTGCACATGGATGATGTCGAACGCCTTTCTGCGGAATTCCTTCTCTATCCTGATGTCAAAGGGGTTGGGGAGCACGATTCCGCCGATGAAATGCTTCATGCAGGTGGCGTAGCGGAATACGTTCGCCTCTTCCATGTCCTGTTGTTCTTTATATGTAGGCGCGAAGATTGTCACCTCGTGTCCCAGCGCCTCCAGCCCCCTGGCCAGCCGTTCTATGGAGATCGGCACGCCGCCCATAATCGGTTTATAATTGTTCGTCATCAACGCGATTCTCATCTGTCATACCAGCCTTTCCTTCAGTCATCCAACTTTTCACGCTATTCCGAATATTTGAAAAACCTTCTCTCCCATCACATACCCCGCCCCCACGAACACGAAATTCCAGATCAGGATGCCGCAGGCGGAGCTGATGACATATTTCGTCAGGTTCATTTTGATGACGCCCGCGGGAATGGATACGATGGTGCGGATCATGGGAATCAGCTTCCCCAGGAACACGCCGACGCAGCCCTTCCGTCTGATCCATTCCAGGTTCCTCTCCAGGGCCTCCTTCTGCTTGGGGAACCTCCTGGTGTAGGCGTTCAGGAACAGCTCCCCGCCCTTGCGCCCCAGCACGTACAGGGCCAGGCTCCCCGCGAGGCCCGCCGCCAGGGTGATGACCATCACCCAGAAGAAATCGATGTTCCCCCTGGCCGCCATGATGCCGGACAGTGGCATGATGATGCCCGCCGGAAAGCCCGGCAGGTTCAGGTACTCCAGGAACACGATTGCGAATATGGCTACGCTACCGTATCTGGTGAAATAATAGGTAATCGATGATAAGTCCATTTTCTCTCCTCCCTCTTCTCCCGGCAGCAGCTTCCAGGCGCTTGCCTAGCTCTTCCTGCTCTTGTCAGAGATAGTATATGGAGAAAAAATAAATTGCAGACGCAGGGTTTTCTCAAGAATTCCTAAAGATATTTTAAGGAAATGCGGAATGAACCTTAGGAAAAATATAGCAATCCCCTGCGGCATCCTGCCATGAACAGGGGATTGTTTACTACAAATTCATCTTATTCTGCCTCGAAGGCAAATATCCTCACCTCTTCGCTGCCCCATGTCTCCAGAGGTTCCAGCATAAGTCCGGTGCAATCGGAGATGTCCACAGCATATTTTCTCAGGCGCAGATAATTATTCTCCTCTTCCACCACTGTCCGCCTGCTTCCGTCCAGGCAGCATGCCGTGATGCGGTACCTCTTCAACATGGTAGTGGGCATATGGGAGGGCACATAGCACAGCCGCCTGTTGTGGAACATGTTGCGGTTCATCCGGTTTTCCGGCCAGGGCAGCGTCCTTCTGTTGAGGTCGCTGTCAAATACCAGGCGGATCCGGCTTATGTGGCTGGGAGCGGCGAAAGCATACCAAATCCTGCTGCCGGTACCTCCCACCCACGCATGGACCTCCCCTGCCCGGTCGCGGTCAATACCGTCCCGCAGGCATTCCAGCCCACACCCGTCCCCTTCCAGAGCCGCGTCCGCGCATAGGGAGCTGACCCGGCGGCGGAGATGGGGCAGGAAGCAGTCGTCGTCCATCAGAAGGTCCTGCAGATATGTAATGTACTTCTCGGTGATGTCCTTCGGAAGGCACTTCTTCGCCGCCGCGATGGCCGCCGCAGTGCCCACAGCCTGTCCCAGCATCGCGCATGTGCCCATGACCCGGCATGAGCTCAGCGCCGCATGGGAGACGGATATGTTGCGCCCGGCAAAAAACAGGTTCGGTATGTTCCGGCTGTACAGGCAGCGATAAGGGATGCCATAGGGGGAGGGCGCTTTATGATAGATCGTGGGCTCCTGATCCGTGCGGAAGCCCGCGGGATGGTGATCGTCCATGCTCCATCCGCCGTAGGCCACCTCATCCCCGAACTCCCCGCCGGACCTGACGTCATTCTGGTTCATGATATACGGCCCCTCATACCGCTTGCTCTCCCGCTTCCCCGGCAAGGCCCCCATCCATGTCAGACGCCAGTTCCTGCTGTTCTCCCTCTCCTGGGGGCTGTTCTTCAGATAATCCCAGATCCCATAGGCCAGCGGAAGCAGCTCATCCCTGATTTCCTCCGTATCGCCGATGGTATCCCGCATGCCTCCCAGCTCCAGATACCAGAAATTTTCCATGGGGCTGTTCAGGTCTGCCTTTCTGTGGGCAAGCTGCTCTTCCGTTATGCGCTCCGCCCAGTCAGGAGGGATAAACGCCTGGGCCTCTCTGGTCTCCTCCACCTGGAACATGCAGGACATCCCCATCGTACAGCTATCCGCATGCTCCGGCTGGATGGACTCGCCGAATTCTGCCCGGGCCTCCCGGCCTTCCCGGAAGGCTGCCCCCGTCAGCGGCGCGAGGACACTGTCGCCGGAGCAGTCCGCAAACAATCCCGCCCTGACACTCTGATATCTCTGGGTCGTGGTCTGCCATCCCGTGACCGTCTCGATGGAGCCGTCCTTCATGGCCGCGTCCAGACAGGAGCAGTTCAGGAGCAATGTGATTCTTTTTTCACGCTTCGCCATGCCGTACAGGATCCCGTCCCAGATATAATAGTTCTTGTCCGGGTTGCGGTACTGGTTTTCCATCATGAGCTCTTCCAGCAGCCCTGTCTCCCTGTTGTTGTCGCCATGTGCGCCGCATACCCACATCCGTATCTCGCTGGACGCGTTCCCTCCCAGCATGGGCCGATCGTGCATCAGGACCACCTTCAGCCCATGCCTGGCCGCCGCCACCGCGGCGCACAGTCCGGACAGCCCGCCTCCCACGACACATAAATCCGCGGTATGATCGATTCTCTGAAATCCCATTGCTATTTTCTCCATTCCATGATTCTTCCATGTTTTTCCTATCATCTTATCACGCGTTTCCCTGCTTGACAAGCTTATGCCAGCCCCTGTGGCTCACGTCCCGTGGTAAAGACATAGCGCCCGTGCAAAGCAGCGTCCCGTCTCCACGGCCTCCTCCTGGCCAAAGGCTTTTCCTGTCGCTCTGAAATAGGGCGTCTCCAGCGTGAACGCCAGCTCTGCCCCCGCGGTATGATACATGTAATTCCCAAAGCAGGTGGTATCCGCCAGGTTCCATTTCCAGCCGGGCGCAACATTATCTGAAGCATGATAAGGCAGCGCTTTCGGAGAAACGCATCTCTCAAAAAGCTCCGAAAACCTTGCGTCCTCCTTCCCGGACGCAGCATGCTTCAGCGGGATGAAGACACGGTCGTTCTCCCCTCCCAGATGCCAGGGGGAATGAAAGTCAAAAGCATATCGGATTCTCTCACGTCCGGCAATTTCCCGGATAGCGCCCACCGTTGGGTACAGCGCCTCCCTGGAAGGGTCATAGTCCCGGTTATGGTCCCAGGGGGCTCTTGATTTCCCCTGATCCCCGCGGACGACTCCGTCATAGTCCACAAAAGGCACCGCAACCACCCGCAATCCCGAAAGCCTCCTCTCCAGCAGCTCCTCCACCACTCCCTCCAGGACATAATTCCCTGTGGCCTCGCAGGCATGATGCCGCGCCGTCAGCAGGATCGTCTCCTCTCCGTCGCCAAGGGACAGAAAGGGGACAGGCCTTTTGCCTCTTGACAGACACAGGACTTCCGGCTTCAGTCCCCTCTCTTTACAGAATGACTCAAACCTTGCCGGGTGGTAGAGCATGTCATGGGCAAAATACACGCGGCTCTCCTCCGGCGCAAAGGTATAGGAAAAGCTGTCCCGGGCACCGGAGGAATCCGTAGCGCCAAGCCAGTGCCAGCGGTTCAGGTCATGGCTCACGGCAGGCCCGTAATATCCGATCCACTTTTTGTCAAAATGGAATGTCAGCGTCCTGCCCTGCGCGCCTTCTACGCACAAGGCCCAGTAGAACCAGTCTTCCATGGTGTCCCGAATCTGATTTCTTACAAATATATCGTCTCCTGAGGTTCCCGTAATCTCGATGTTCCCCCCGGTGAAGCTGCTGTGTATCATAATCTCTGCCGCCATTTCATAAGCTCCTTTCCTGCTTTTCTGCCACAAAACGCCATACAGCAAAACCCATAAGCTGTATGGCGTTTCTTTGCCGGCATCCGTCTCCGGCTATCCGACTCTGACTATCAGAAATCGTTGTCCAGATGCTTCTGCTGGAATTCCAGATAATAGTCATAGCCATGCTGGGACAGGCCGTCTATATAGCTGTTCCATCCCTCATCTGTCACGCCGTTCAAAATGGAATCGCATGCGAAGGTGTTGATATAGTCCGTCAGGCCGTCCGTGGCAAAGCTGAATTCCTCGTTCGCCTCGGCAGGAACGATTGACTTGGACATGGTTTCCTCCATATAGTACGGCACATAGTCCTTGACAGCCTCCCAGCGGATTCCGCCGTTGGTTCCACTGGGATTCTCCCTGGCCCGCAGCATCAGGGGGCCGCAGTTCGGCAGGCCCACAGTCGCCGCGAACGTGGACGTGCCCGCGTTGCTGGCGATTTCTCCATATCCCATTTCAGTTGCATCCTCCGCCGTATAGGCACGCTGTGTAGGGACGCCGTCCACAAATTCCCAAATCAGCCCTTCTTCTCCGAAAGCGGTAGAAAAGCTGGTGGTCTCGTCTACGGACAAGTAGTCCCAGAGCTTCATGGCTGCCTCCACATTCTGGCAGGCCGTGGTAATCACGTAGCAGTTACGGCTGGCATTGTTAAGGTTCGGCTGTACCCGGAACGTGGTGCCATCGGCGGAAATCGGAGGAAGCGGGACATACTGCGCCTTCATCTCTTCCTCGGACATATAGGTATACGGCGCCCATCCCCAGAATACGCCCACCTTCCCGCTGGAAAGATTCGAATTATACTGTTCCTCGGTCTGGGTCGCGCCTTCCACATTCACCAGCCCTGCTGCCGTCAGTTCATGGTATTCCTCCAGGAAATCGCGGAACTCCTCCGTGTCTATGATAGAGACGACCTGGCCGTCCACGATATCATAAAAACCGCCGTTTAACGGGAATCCAAAGCATTGCGCCAGTTCATTGTATTTCGCTGCGTAATGCTTCTGGCACCAGTCAAGGGGAATCTCGTTAGACGCGTCGCCGTCCCCGTCACAGTCATTGTCCCGGAAAGCAGTGAGCACCTCCTCCAGCTCCGCCATGGTGGTCGGAATCTCCAGATTCAGTTGATCCAGCCATTTCTTATTGATCCACATGGTCCCCTGAACGGCATTGTTCGGGCTTACCAGCGTATTCCCCATCATACTGTAAATATGCCCGTCAGGATAGGTCAGGAAATCCCTCCAGTTGTCCACTCCCTCCTCATAGAGCGCATATACATGGGGAGCGTATTCCTCAATCTTGTCCTCCAGCGTGACAAACAGCCCGGAGTTATCGATTATCTGGTTTTCAGAAAGCAGTCCCCAGAACACGTCCGGCAGATCTCCCGCCAGCATGGTGGACATCCTGTCCGCCTCCGCGCCGCCCTCCAGTACAGGCATCCACTCGATGTCATAGCCCAGATCGTCCGCCGCTTTCTGGAGCATCGGCTTGAACTTCGCAAAGTCGTTATTGTCAGATACATCCGCGCTGTGTTTGCCGATTGCGATCCGAAGCTTCACCTGACCATCGGCGCTGGCTGCCGCTTCTGAAGGCTTTTCTTCCGAAGCCTGCTCCGATGAAATCTCTACAGACGATTCCTCTGGCGCAGAAGCCTTTGAATCGTCAGACCCGGAGCCGCATGCGCAGACACCCAATGCCAAAGACAGTGCCAGTAAAACCGAAGCCACTTTTTTCATTTTCATTCCAAATCCTCCTCCACTTTATCGTTTTTTGTTTATTCCAAAAGAGATATCCTCTCTTTTTGAAACCGCTCATCCTTTGATGGCGCCAATCATGACCCCCTGGACGAAATATTTCTGCAGGAACGGATAGATGCACATGATTGGAGCCGTGGCAACTACGATAACCGCGTATTTTACTACCTGAACCTGCTTCAGATACTCCCCTGCCAGCTCCCCGTCCTGAATGTCCGTGGCGTTGTTGGCGGTCATCAGCAGTTGGCGCAGCAATAGCTGTAGGGGGTGCTTGGTGTCATCGTTTATGTAGATCATGGCATGATAATAGCTGTTCCAATAGCCCACCGCCACATACAGGGCGATTACCGCAATGATAGCTTTGGACAGCGGAATCACAAACTGGAAGAAAAACCTGCCATTTCCGCAGCCGTCGATCTTTGTAGCGTTCAGCAGTTCCTCCGAAAGACTGGATTCGCAAAAGCTTCGTATCAGAATGATATTATAAACCGATACACAGCCCAGCAGGATAACCGACCATCTGCTGTTGATCAGATTCAGATCCTTCACCACAAAGTAAGTGGGAATCAGGCCCCCGGAAAAGTACATGGTAAAAATCATCAGTTTCATAATCAGCTTCCTGCCCGGAAGGTCCTTCCTGGACAGAGCGTACCCCGCAGGGATGCAGAAGGAAAGGCCCAGAGCCGTTCCCACCACCGTATACAGAATGGTATTGTAGTACCCCGTCAATATCTTTTTGTTCTCCAGCACGAACTGATAGCCGGTCAGATGGAACCCCTTGGGCCAGAGAAGGAACTGACCGGAGTTGA
This sequence comes from uncultured Acetatifactor sp., assembly GCA_948496895.1. GTDB lineage: Bacteria > Bacillota > Clostridia > Lachnospirales > Lachnospiraceae > Acetatifactor. The sequence goes on from CAOOJO010000100.1 coordinate 7,882, forward strand.
CAGCCGTTGAACTGGATACAGACGCAATCAGGACAAAGTACACCGGATATACGCACAGCACAATGGCTGTTATGGCTACCGCATACAGAAATGCGTCCAGAAGTTTATCCCCTAACGGTCTGTTGACATATCGCTTTCTTTTTCCCATAGCTCACACCCCCTACCACAGCCCGGAACCGCTTATTTTTTTCGTAATGCTGTTCACCACTGTCAAAAAAGTGAAATTGATTACATTGTTGAATAAGCTGACTGCCGTCGAGAAGCTGTATTTACTGTTCTGCAGCCCCATTTTGTAGCTGTAGGTGGAAATGACCTCCGAGACGGACAGGTTCAGGTTATTCTGCATCAGGAAGCTTTTGTCAAATCCCACTGACATAATAGAGCCGCACCGCAGAATAAGCATGATGAGCACTGTAGGGATAATGGCGGGGAGATCCACATGGATGATGCG
>CAOOJO010000101.1 GCA_948496895.1 uncultured Acetatifactor sp.
CCCCGGTGCCGGCGTCCTGTCCCAGATGTCCGTCCGGTCCAGGCTGAACCGCAGATGGGAGGGCTTCCCCCAAATCAGGCAGCCAGTCTCCCCGTTCCCCAGGGGAAGCGCCTCCTCCCAGCAGGTGATGTTCTCCTGAAACCTCAGCTCATGCTTCATGCCCTTTACCTCCTTTGGAATCATGAAAAATATTATTCCGGTGTCGTCAGAGTCCACTGCTAGACGCAGATGACCTGGTAAGGCCTGATGTCCCTATGGTCGGCAGGCAGCTCTTCCAGCATCTGGCATCGATAACCTACCGCTATGGTACGTAGCTGTAGCTGCGGCTTGTCCGCCAGGAACCTGTCGTAGAAGCCCTTGCCGTATCCTATTCTGTTCCGGAACGGGTCAAAGGCCACGCCGGGCATCAGCACCAGCGTCCGCTGCGCCCTGTCCGGGGAATAGGCGTACATTTCCGTATCCCCTGGGGGCTCCGGGATTCCTCTGTAGCCTGTGGCCAGCTCTTCCGGAGCTTCTATCCTGAAAAAGGCCATCTGCGGCTCCTCGCCTCCCAGCACCTTGGGCACATATACTTTCTTGCCCGCTTTCAGCGCCTCACGCAAGACGTCCCTGGTGGAAATCTCGCTTCCGTAGCTCACGTAGCACAGAAGATATTCCGCGCGGTAAAACCACTGATGCCCCAGGATGCGCTCTGTCAGCAGGGTGTCGCCTTTCTTTCGGGCTTCCGGGCTCAGGCTGTCCCTTTCGCGCAGGATGCTTCTTCTGATTTCACGCTTTTCCGAGTTATGTTCCATTTATCATCCTTTCGGCTGCATCCACAGCTCTTCTCCTGAGTCTGCCACCCCATGTCTCGATGGGTTTCTGCGGCAGGATTCCTGGATTGTACCTGGCTTTGCTTTCGGCTGGTTTTCCCGTTTTCCGCATGAATGCTCTTCTTCATTGCTGCCGCGGCTTAGACGTCACGCCTGGCTTTCCCGCCGAATTTTTCTCCCAGGTTCTCCATGGTACCGTCTGGCCGCTCGATGGTGATGTTGTCAAGCTGGCCTCGCAGGTTGGCTCTGACGCTGGCTACATATTCCTTCCGCAGACGCGCCTGCTCTGCTTTTTCCTCCTCGGTGAGGCCCTCGTTCTGGGATTTATGGTACAGCGCGTTAATTCGTGCGATTCTTTCGTCCATGTTCATGATTTAATCCCTTCCTTTCGCTTTCCTTCTGATTGCTTTTTTTGCGGCGTTTCTCTTATTCAGCAGCTTCCTTCTCCTGTTCAGAAACCACTGGACAAGGGATGGCCTGCCGCATCTCTTTTATGGCGCGTACTCCCTGGCGATGGCCTCTGCCACCCGGATGCCGTCCATGGCTGCGGAGACGATTCCCCCGGCGTAGCCCGCTCCCTCTCCGCAGGGATATAGTCCACGGATTTCCGACCGAAAACATTCGTCTCGCTGGATTCTCACAGGCGACGAGGTGCGGCTTTCCACCCCGGACAGACAGGCATCCGGGCTATCGAATCCGACAATCTGCCTGCCGAAGGCCTCCATGCCCTCTACGATGGCCTCGTTGCAGGATGCGGGAAGAATCCGGCTCACATCAGCCCACGTCCAGGCTCCCTTGCACTGGGGTGACAGGTTGTCTGCGCTATCCCGGGCATCTGTATCTTGTACTTCCATATTCCGGTTGTCCGTGTCAGAACAGCCTGTGCCCTGGCTGTCCGTATTCCGGCTGCCTGCGCCCCGCGCATCTATGTCCTGCGCGATGTCTCCTGCCCGTTCCCGCGTCCCTTCGGCTGCGCTCCTTTCTACGCACTGTCTGAAATCGCCGTACCGCTGCACGGGAATCTTTCCGCGGCCCACAGCGTAAGCCCTCTCCTCCAGCAACCGCTGGAACGCGATTCCCGCGAGGGGATGCTTTGACCCGAAGTCATCCGGAGTCACGGTGACGATAATGGCGCTATTGGCATTCGGGCCGCTCCTGTCGCTGTAGCTCATGCCGTTCACTGCAGTGCGGCCCTCCTCGGAGGAGGCGTTCACCACATATCCGCCGGGGCACATGCAGAAGGAATAGACGCCTCTGCCATCCCTGGCCTTTGCCGTCACCTTATAGGGCGCCGCGCCTAAGTCCCCCGGCTCCGCCGTTCCGTACTGGCTCATGTCTATCATCCGCTGGGGATGCTCCACCCGAAGCCCCACGGCAAAGGACTTGGCCTCCATAGGCACTCCCCTGTCAAGCAGCATGGAGAAGGTGTCCCGGGCACTGTGGCCGATGGCCAGCACCAATTGCCCGCATTCCAGATATTCCCTGAAGTATTCCATATGGCGCGCTTCCGCCACGGACTGTCCCGCTTCCCTGGAGCGGACTGCTTCCCTGAACTTCCTGCTTTCCCTGGAATCCTCATCGGCCATGGGGCATATTCCATCTATAGGATGCGCTCTTTCCACGAGGCTATCGCTTCCCGGCGAAGCCATCCTCTTCCTGGCACCCGGCCCCTCTACGATTACGCCCTTCACGCGCCCGGCCTCCACATGGATATCCGTCACCATGCTCTCAAAAAACACCTCGCCGCCCAGCCGGATGATTTCCTCCCGCATCCGCCTTACCACGCCGCAGAGCACGTCCGTGCCGATATGGGGCTTCGCTTCATAGCAGATGCTCTCCTTCGCGCCGAACTTCACGAAGGTCTCCAGCACGGCCCGGTTCCTGCCGTCCCTGTCCTTCACCAGCGTGTTCAGCTTCCCGTCGGAGAATGTCCCTGCGCCGCCCTCGCCGAACTGCACATTGGAGGCCGGATCCAGCTTCCCGGTCTCCCAGAAGGTCTCTACGTCCCGCTGCCGTTCCTCCACGCGTTTCCCCCGCTCCAGTAAGATAGGCCGGTAGCCGTGCAGCGCCAGGAAATATCCGCAGAACAGCCCCGCAGGGCCTGTCCCCACAATGACGATGGGAGCTTTCCTCTCCCGTCTTCCGGGTGCCGGAAAACGGTATTCCGTCTTTTCCGACCTGCACACCAGATTTTCTTTCCCCCGGAATCTATGTAGGATCCTGTCCTCGTCCCTCACTGCCACATCCACGGAATAGCTGTAGAAAACCGCAGGCTTTTTCCTGGCATCGATGGACTGCCGGATGATTTTCAATTCCGTTATATTCTGTTCGGGCACTCGTAACGCCGCGGCTGTCTGTCTCTTTAAATCCGCCTCCGTATGCCCTGTCTTCAATTTCACCTGATTGACCCGAAGCATCCCAACCTCCAACTCGCTGTTTTTCTATGCCAAAACCATAGCCCGCAAGCGTCCCCGTCCGAAGCGTCATTCTTTCATGGGCTGCCGCCCGTCTACTGGCCGCTTTTCTATGGACCGCTCTCCTTCCGTGCCGCCCCGCGTCCCGCTATGAAGCCGCTGCACCATGCCCACTGCAGGTTATAGCCGCCACATCTGCCGTCCACGTCCAGAAGCTCTCCCGCGAAATAAAGGCCCGGCGCCAGCCTGGACTCCAGATTCTCCGTCACCTCGTCCAGCGGAATGCCCCCGGCGCAGACCTGGGCGCTGTCGTAGGGATTGCTGCCCACCACATGGACGCTCCAATGTCTGCACATCGCAAAGACTTTCGCCAGCTTTCTTTCGTCCGCTTCTCCTACGCTTTCCGCTACCTTCAGTCCGGCCAGCTTGATGAAGAGGAGCATCAGCTTCTTATGCAGCATGCCTGTAAAGAACTCCTCCACCGTCCGCTGCCCCTGCAAAAGCCTCCTGCCTGCGCGCAGCGCCTCAAAATCTCCATCCGTGCAATCCGGCAGAAAGTCGACTACAATCTCCACTTCTCTGCCAGCCTGCCCCGAATTACCTTCCTGTCTTCTTTTCTCTCCCTGCCTCGGCTTCTCTCCGCGCCTTGGCATCCCTTCCTGCCACGCTGACGCGCCTCCTCTGGCAATGGCCTGATCTGTCTCGCCATCAGGATGCCCGAGGGAACCGCTCCGTCCGCCCTCTGCGGAATCCCTCCCCGCCAATATGTAATTCACGGTACGGCTCAACTGGAACACTGGAATCCCGGAGATTCCATACTCCGTAAGCTGCAGCTCCCCCCGCTCCCTGGCCACGCATTCCCCCTGCCAGTAGGCAGACAGCCGGGCATCAGCCCTGACCCCTGCCACGGCCTTCAGATATTCCTCCCTGCACCTGAGCTGCACCAGCGCAGGGACTATTGGCACCAGGCTATGCCCCAGCCCGGCTGCCAGCCGATAGCCGCTGCCATCGGAGCCCGTCTTCGGTGCCGCCATGCCGCCGCAGGCCAGGATGACCCGGTCGAAGGAGCGGGCGCCGTTCTTCCCCCGCACCTGGAACTGCCCCTTACGTCTGCCCTGCCGGACTTCCTCCACCTTGAACTCCGTCAGCACCTCCACCCCCGCGGCCCTGACCGCATAGCGCAGTACGTCAAGCACAGCCGCCGCCTGCTCGCAGGCCGGATACAGATAACCGTTCCTGCTCTTCGCCAGCAAGCCGATGCCCCGGAAAAAGGAAACCGTTTCCGCCGTACCGAACTGCCCCAGGAACGTCTCCAGCCTTTCGGGCCGCCCCGTATGGTAGTCCTCCGGCCCCAGGCTCTCATTCCCCAGATTGCATTTCCCGTTGCCGGTAGACAGTATCTTTTTCCCCAGTCTGTCGTTCCCCTCCAGCAGCGTGACCTTTGCCCCAAATCTCGCCGCCGTAATCGCCGCCATCATCCCGGCGGCTCCGCCGCCTACGATGCCCACCGTATTTCCCATGAACCGCTCTCCTACCCTAGCTTGAATAATTCTCCAGGAAGCTGTACAGCTCCTCCTCGTCCTTGATCCACATCATATCGATGATGTTCTGCTGCAGATGCGCCGGCAGGGAATCCAGGCTGATTTCCGTCTCGATGTATATGGTCTTCCTGTCCTCCAGATAGACCACTACCTCGTTGTCGTAGGCCGCCAGGTAGAAGCTTGCGCTGGGCTGGACGAACTTATAGTCCATCCTGACCACCACCCGCTCCCTGGAGAAGGACAGCACCTCCAGCCCCACGAACCCCCGCTCCAGCTCGGACAGCGGCGGAAAGCTCGCATAGACCTCCATGGCCTGCAGGAACTGCTCCCTGTTCATGCCCACATATTTGTCCGGCAGCTTCCATGTGGTCTCCACCACCGTATGGTACAGCACATCCGTCTCCTCCAGCACATATTTCGTGTCCACGCAGAGGGTCTCCGCAGAGACCATGACCTCCTCCAGATCCTCCGCCGTCTCCGGAAGCTCCGCCAGCCTATCTGACGCTTCCGTCTGTCCAGTCTCCTCCGGCGCAGCCTGCCCCTCCGGGAAAGAGGCCTGTCCCTTCTGGGCGCTCCCCTCCGAAGCGTTCTCCTGTGGAATCCTTGCCTCCTCCCCCTTCACCTCCGGATAGAAGTACCGGGAGGACTTCACGCCCACATAAAAACCAATCCCCAGCACCAGCAGGGGATATACAACGAATAAGCTGATACATTTTACATACTTCATAGCGTCCTCCTTGGAAATCACCTTCCACGGACATCATTTCTTCTAACTGTAATCAGTATCAGCTATTTTTCCGTTATTTATACTTACAACATTCAAAAAACCCGCAGAAGCTGCCCCAGCATGCCCAACAGCCGTCCGCCCGGAACCACCTCCAGCTCCTGTTCCTTGAAATTCCGGAGCAAAAGAAGTGAAATCCAGTACACCAGGCCCGCCGCCACAAATGCCGTAAGGAGCAGGGCCAGGCTGCCCAGATGTGCCGAGAACGCTTTCCGTATCAGCAGGCATATCAGTCCTGCCACGCCCCCCGCTCCCAGGGGCACGGCAAAGGTCCGCAGCCAGTCGGGCTGCGCCCGCATCTGCCGATAGGCGAAGACCCCCAGCAGAACGCACAGGACGCCAGCCCCCGCCAGGCCGCCATACACAAGCGACAGGATACCGGCCTTGCCCATGCCCACCAGGACGACTATCACGAAAAGCGCGTCCGCGCCACAGACCGCCGCCAGAACGGCGTATTTTTTCCCCAGAGAATGCAGGAGCCTCTGGAAATACCCGCATAGCGAAGCCAGCGCGATCAACCCGGAGCCCCTCTGCAGCATGCCCGTCACCAGCGGCACGTCAGCCGGCTGCAGGAGATCCGCGACCTGCGCCCCCATCACTGCCACGAACACCGACAGAAAGATGCCATGCACCAGGCCCATATGGACCCCGCTCTGGAAGACCGTCCTGGCGAAGCGGTTCTCTTCCCGTTTAAAGCACTGGAAAATCCTTGCGATGACCGGCAGTACCGCAATTGTAACTATAGATGCTACAATTCCGCACACCACCAGATATTTCCCTGCGTACAGACCATATTCCACAGCCTTCTGCCCGCCCTCTTCCCCGCTCCTGCCGATGAAAAGCAGCCCCAGCGCAAAGGGAAGGAACATGCCCAGCTCCATCGCCCAGTGGGGCCACCTTGCGCTGTGCAGATATCTGGCGCAATCCCAGGCGGAATCCGCCGCGTACATCCCCTCCTGCTTCGCCTTTCTCTCAAAACGGCGGCTCCCTCTGTAGACCAGCCCCAGGAACAGGATGACCGGCAGCTCCGAAAGACTTACCGCCAGCCCGATTCCCAGCCCGCTGTACATGGCTGCGAAATTCTCCTGCCGCAGCAGGCTGCTCACCTTTTCGCCGTACCCGCCCACCAGACGGCAGAACAGGATTCCGAACACCAGCAGAAATACCTGCCGGAGGATTCCGGCTATGGCCCTTGGAAATTCCGAACCCTCCCCCTGGAAATATCCCGCCAGCACAGCGGACACTGACCGCAACAGCACCGCCGGGGACATTGCCAGGAGGATCAGCCCGCTATAGGGGATACGGAAAATCTTCTCCGCCACCACGCCCGAAAGGGCCGCCAGGCCCAGGCTCCCTGCCAGCCCAAGCACGGACTGGAACAGCAGGGCGCTGCCCCGCATCCTGGCGATATTCCTGTATTGCCCTTTGTTCTTCCTGGTGCGCAGCAGCCTTCCGAGCGCGTCCGACAGGCCGCCGTTCACCACGATCCACAGCAATGTGCAGGCCTGCACGGCCACTGCCGTATACGCGATTCCCTTATCCCCTGCCAGCCGTCCCAGGATATATATGGTAACGAACATCAATATATCGGAAAGCGCCTCCGCCTGGCGCCTTTTTGCCTCTGCCTGATTCATCCGCCGTCCCTCAATCAATCTCTCGTAATGCCCAGCTCCGTCAGTATCTCTTCCTGCCTGCGCTCCATCCGCGCCCGCTCTTCCTCTTCCATATGGTCATACCCGCACAGATGGAGCATGCTGTGAGCCACCAGGAAAGCGAACTCCCGCCTGACGCTGTGGCCGTACTCCTGTGCCTGCCCGTATACCCTGTCCACAGAAATCATGATATCCCCCAGCACCAGCTCCCCGGTCTCCGGGTCGAAATAATCCGCCTCGCTGTCCTCGTCGATAGTGAAGACACCCTCTTCTTCAAAATCCACATTTGGAAAAGAGAGCACGTCCGTCTCCCTGTCCATGCCCCTGTACTCCCGGTTCACCTCACGTATGCCTCTGTTGTCCGTCAGCAGGATGTTCACCTGCGCCTCATAGGGGCAGCCCTCCGCCTCCAGCACCGCCTCGCACACCAGCCTGGCGGTCTCCTCCGCGGAAAACGGGAATTCCCGCTCCGTCTCGTTCTCCATGTATAAGTTCATCTCTAACGCTTCCCTCCGCGCCCATTGGTGCCAGTCAAAGCGCAAAAAACGCGCTTGAAGAATGCCTGCACTTTAGGCATTCTTCCGTGTGAAACTTAGATATTCTTAGCGGGCGTCTTTTGGCCGCTTAGAATATCTTTTCACACTGCGGCCCCTGGCCGCTTCCTTTCCCTCGAAGTCCTCATATGCCTTGACGATTTTCTGCACCAGGGGATGGCGCACCACGTCCTTGCTGGTCAGGGTGCAGAAAGCGATGTCTTCGATTCCCCGCAGCACCCTGGAAGCGATGTCCAGCCCCGACTTCGCGTCCGCGGGCAGGTCTTTCTGGGAATCGTCCCCCGTGACCACCACCTTGGAGCCGAATCCGATACGGGTCAGGAACATCTTCATCTGGGCCGGGGTGGTGTTCTGGGCCTCGTCCAGGATGATGTAGGCATTATCCAGGGTGCGCCCCCTCATGTAGGCCAGCGGGGCCACCTCTATCAGGCCCTTCTCCATATTTTTGGCAAAGCTCTCCGCCCCCATGATCTGGTACAGGGCGTCATACAGGGGCCGTAGGTAGGGATCCACCTTGCTCTGGAGGTC
>CAOOJO010000102.1 GCA_948496895.1 uncultured Acetatifactor sp.
TGCGCGTGGGCAAGGAAATGTTAATTTAGATGATATTTTAAGTCAACTTTTTAGGGAAACCGGCTGGAATGTGAACACCACCTATACGGTGATCAAGAAATGTGTCAAAAAGGGCGCCATCGAGCGCAGGGAGCCGGGCTTCCTGTGCCACGCGCTGATTTCCAAGGCCCAGGTGCAGGCCTCGGAGACGGACGAGCTGATCGACAGGATCTATGACGGGTCGGCGGACATGCTGTTCGCCTCCCTGCTGAGCCGAAAGGCCCTTTCCGGGGAGCAGATTGAGAGACTGAAGAGGATTGTGGAGGAGGGGAAGTAGGGGATGGTTGCGGGAGTGGTTCAGAGGAGCCTTTACGGAGGCGTATTGATATTGGTCATCATCGCGGTGCGGATCCTGTGGCTGGACAGGCTGCCCAAGAGGACGTTCCCTGTCCTCTGGAGCCTGGCGCTGGCCCGGCTGCTGCTGCCGTTCTCCTTCCCCTCCGTGTTCAGCCTGTACACCTTCCTGCAGAGGGCCCAGCGCCAGGCGGCACAGGAGCAGTACACGGGCAGGATGTGGGAGGGCGTGACGCTCACGGGCAGCCGGCCCGCGTGGACGGTAGTGCAGGATCTGGCCCTGGGACAGGAACCGGCAGCCCTGGCGGAAGAGGGCGGGATGCGGCTGCTCGGGGCGGTCTGGTGCGCGGGGGCCCTGGCTTTGGCCGTATTCTTCGCGGCGGCATATGTCCGCAGCCTGTGGCAGTTCCGCCTGGCCGTGCCTGTGGAGGACGGACGGGTGCGGCAGTGGCTGGACAGGTGCGCGGGAGGCCGGATCGGCCGGATCGCGGTGAGGCAGTCGGACAGAATCCTGGCACCGCTGACATACGGCTGCCTGCGCCCTGTGATCCTGCTTCCCGGAAGGGCGCTGGAGGGCAGCGGACAGGAGCTGAGATATATCCTGCAGCATGAGTTCGTGCACATCCGCCATCACGACGCGGCGCTGAAGCTGGCCATGGTGGCGGCGCTGTGCCTCCACTGGTTCAATCCGCTGGCGTGGGCCATGTGCAGGCTCATGAACCGGGACCTGGAGCTGGCCTGTGACGAGGGCGTGCTGCGACGCTTCGGCGAGGAGGCCAGGGCGGGATATGCCATGACGCTGATCGGCATGGAGGAGAAGAAGCACGTATTGCTGCCCCTGTACAACGGATTCAGCAAGAACGCCATTGAGGAGAGGGTCAGCCTGATCATGAGATATAAGAAGATAAAGCATGGGGCCATTATGGCGTCCTTGATGCTGGTAGCATGCATGGCGCTGGTGTTCGCCACCTCGGCCAGGACGGCCCAGGCCACAGAGGGCCTGGCACAGGGCCCGGAGAGCGGCGGGGACAGTCAGGCTTATGGGAGCGGCAGGGAGGATCTGCCTTTTGGAAGCGGCGCAGAGAGCCTGCCCATGGATCCGCCTTCGGGCATGACGGCAGCAGATGATTGGGGAGAAGATGCTGATGTAATCAATGCGGCCACATCCGGGGAAGGCTCCGGCAGGGAAGCGCAGAGCCTGTCGGAGGATGGGCGCAAGCTGGAACAGCTGGCATTGTCCTTTTGGGAGGCCTATCTGGCAGGAGACGCGGAAAAGCTGGCGCAGTATCTGGCCGCGGATTACGAGGGCGATGTGGAGACCTTCCCGGACGGCGTGGACGGCCATGTGGCCGCGCAGGCACAGCTCCTGGCTATAAAAGGACCGGACATAGAAGAGTCGGCAGTGAAAGAGTGGGCAGTGGGGGATGAGGCCGTGGTTTCGGCACAGTTCCGTCCCTGGGCGGAAGCGGACTCGCTGGAGTATCTGACCATTATGGCCCTGAAGGAAGGGGACGGCTGGAAGGTCAGCGGCTACGGCCTGGAGCGATAGGGGCGGCAGCCGCGCGGCAGGATTCAAATTTGCCTGAAAAAAAGGTATAAAACAGCGCTTAGGATGGAAAACTGAATAAAAGGCAAATGTTATTATCCAAAATTCTGTAATTGAAAATTTCTGAATATCATGGTATCATAGGAATGTGGTTATGCGGCAGGTACATTTTTATGAGGATAATGATATGAGAATAGAACGAGTAGATGAAAAGACGGTAAAGTGCTTCCTGTCCAATGAAGAACTGGAAGAATATGAAATTGACTACAAAGATTTCGTCCTACGCAGCGACAAGGCCAGGGAGGTCGTGCAGGAGATTATCGAACAGGCTGCGGAGGAGGTGGGCTACAAGCCTCCGAAATTCGCCTTTGACCTGCAGATCATGATGCTGCCGGATCAGGGGCTGATACTGACCTTTTCCGACAGGGATCCGGAGATCAAGGAGAGCGACCAGTTCATCGAATGCCTGAAGGAGATGAAAAGGATCCTCCAGAGGACCAGAGAGAAGATAGGCGGCGGGAGCGTAAGCTCCGGAGAGAACGTAGCGGAAGGCGCGGCAGCGGAGACCAATGCTCCTTCAGAGGCCGGGGAGGCCGGCAGCAAAGCAGGCCAGGCAATCAAGCGTCCGAGCTTTGCGGTGTTTGCTTTTTCGGAGCTGGGCAGGATTATTGAATTCGCTTCCATGCTGCCCTCCAATCTACAGGTAGACAGCAGCCTGTATGTGATGGATGGACTCTATTTCCTGTATCTGCTCAAGGGGCGCGCCTCCTATGAGCGATATAGCAGGGCTTGTATACAGGCTCTGGAGTTTGCCAGCCTCTATGCGGCCGAACCCTCTCAGACAGCGCAGCTGGAGGAACACGGACAGTGCCTCATCGCGGAGAAGGCGCTGAAGAAGCTGCGCAAATGACAGCGGGAAAGACAGGACAGATATTTGGGAAGGCCAATGTGCGTGGATGTATGTGCATTGGCTTTCCTTATGCGGAAATTCGGGGGGAAAGGCTGCTTCCTGCAGCCGCGCAGGAGGGAACGGGGGAAGAGGGGCTCGAAGGCGTATGGCAAAGAAACGGGATATGACAGAAGGGAAAATCGCGCTGCCGCTGGCAGCCTTCACTCTGCCGCTGGTGCTGGGCAATCTGTTCCAGCTGACCTACAATGCGGCGGATTCCGTCATCGTAGGGCAATATGTGGGAGAAGGGGCGCTGGCCGCGGTGGGGACGTCGGCGCCTCTGATGAACATCGCGCTCCTGCTCATCAGCGGCCTTTGCATGGGGGCCGGCATCCTGATGAGCGCACAGTACGGTTCCAGGGACTATGAGCTGCTGTCCCGCCAGGTCAGCACCACGTTCCTGGCAGGCTGCGGCTTTTCCGTCACCTTCTCCCTGATTTCCGTTCTGCTGGCGGAGCCGCTGCTGCGGCTGATCCAGGTGCCGGAGGAGGTGATAGGGGAGGCGGCCCTTTATCTGCGTATCGTCTTTCTGGGAATCCTGTTCACCTTTATCTACAATTTCCTGGCCAATACCCTGCGGGCCCTGGGGGACAGCCGGACGCCCCTGTATTTCCTGATGGCCAGCGCCGTGCTGAACATCCTGGGGGACCTTCTGCTGGTGGTGGCGCTGGGGCTGGGCGTCCTGGGGAGCGCGGTCTCCACAGTGGCCAGCGAGGCTGTCTGCTGCCTGCTCTGCGGCGTGTATATCCACAGGAGAGTGCCCCTTCTGAAGCTGGGGAAGGGATGGCTTGTGTTCGACAGAAGGCTCCTGGGGCAGACCGTCTCCTACAGCAGCACCAGCGCCCTGCAGCAGGTCTGCCTGCAGGTGGGCAAGACCGTTATACAGGCCCTGGTGAACACCCAGGGGGTCAGCGTCATGGCGGCCTTCACTGCCGTGAACCGGGTGGACGATTTCGCCTATACGCCCCAGCAGAACATCGGCCATGCCATGACCACCTTCATCGCCCAGAACAAGGGGGCCGGGCATGGGGAGAGGATCCGGCGGGGGTTCAGAATCGGAATGGGGTTAGAGATAACTTACTCTGCCGTCATATGCATTGCCATCCTGGCGGGAGCCCCTGCCATTATGGGATGGTTCGCAGAAGCGGAGGACGCGCAGGCGGCAGCGCTGGGCGTGGGGTACCTGCGGCATATCGCGCCCATGTACCTGCTGCCTGGCTTTACCAACGGGATACAGGGGTTCTTCCGGGGGATGGGGGATCTGAAGGTCACACTGTACAGCACGTTCATGAATATGCTGGGGCGGGTGGCCGCAGTGTGGATACTGCTGTTGGTGCTTCGGTTGGGGTTCGTGAGCCTGGCCTGGGCGAATTTCGCGGGATGGGCTGTGATGCTGCTGTTTGAGGTGCCGCTGCTTTGGCGGCGGATAAAAATTTTCCTTCCTTAGCATATTGGGATATGATATAATCTACTGCAAGGAAGATTTCTCCATTGGAATCCGTAGAGATATGCTATCTACAGGGCGGGAAATATGTCCTGGAACAGTACTATATGCTTCAGGAGGACAAGATTGACGAATTGTACATGATGGCGAGAAGGGAGGCGCATAAATGCAGGCTGGGACAATAAGAGAGAAGCTCAAGGGAAAGGAACTGAAAGCGTTCAGCTTTTTTTCCATGGCAGTGTTGTTCGCGGCGGCGATGGTCGGCATGGCCAGAGAGGGCCAGGGGCCGCTGTCCCTCATCCGGGGCCTGTGGACGATAGTCATCTCCCGGGACGCGCTGATTACGGACTATTTCGAGCTGGCGGGCCATGGGGCGGCCTTCCTGAACGCCGTTCTGGTGATGGGCATGGGGCTGTGGCTGCTGTGCCGGGAGAAGGTGAAGTTCACCGGGCTTACCATGGCCGCCGTCTTCATCAACGTGGGCTACGCCCTCTGGGGCAAGAACCCGGTGAACATCCTGCCCATCCTGTTCGGCACGTCCGCTTATGCGCTGGTGCATGGCGCGCAGCTGAGCAGGTACATCTATACGGGATTCTTTGGCACTAGCCTGGCGCCGCTGGTGACGGAGCTGGTGTATGAGCTGCCCTTCGACTGGCGGGTGAACCTGCTGATATCCGTGCTGGCGGGGATGGCCATAGGCTTCATCCTTCCCAGTCTGTCGGTACATACGGCTTCCATGCACATGGGCTACAATCTCTTCAATGTAGGGTTTTCGGCTGGCATTCTGGCGTTCGTAATAGTCTGCGTGTTGAAGTCCTTCGGCATAGAGAGCGAGTCTGTGATGATCTGGCGGGAGGGAAGGCCCCTGTGGATTGCGGTGGGACTTTACGGTTATTTCCTGCTGACATTCCTGTATGGATTGTACCTGTGTGGGGGAAAATGGAAGGGAATACTGAAGGTGTGGAAGCATCCGGGCCGGGCGGTGGCGGACTTCGTCCTGATGGACGGCGAGGGGAACACGCTGATGAACATGGCCCTTGCGGGGACGCTGAGCACCACCTACATCTGCGCGGTGGGCGGCGACCTTTCCGGGCCGGTGGTGGGCGCCATCCTGACGGCCTTTGGCTTCTCCGCCTTCGGGGCCCATGTGCGCAACTATGCGCCGGTGCTGGGCGGGGTGTTCCTGTCCACTTTCCTGACCCGGTTCACGCCTACCACGCCGGGCATGCAGCTGGCATCGGCCTTTGCGGTGGGGCTGGCGCCCATAGCCGGACGGTTCGGCATAGTGCCCGGAATCATAGCCGGGATGCTCCATGCGGCTATCGTCATGTGCACGTCTGAGATGTACGGGGGCCTGAACCTGTACAACAACGGCTTCAGCGCGGGATGGGTGGCCGTGGTCATGGTACCTGCCATTGAGAGCATCCTGATAGAGTATGAGCGGAGGAAGCGCCCGCCCGGGGAACCATAGGCCTGGGCCGTTCCCGAAACTTTTGACGGCAAAGTCTCGAAGGCGCATGAGAGTAAATTTTATGAGCGCACTTTCGAATAAAATTTGCTCTCCCGAGTGTGCGCCAAAGAGACTTTGCCAAATTGCCGCTTGCGGCAATTTGTGCCGCTTGCGGCAATTTGTGCCGTCGCGCAGCGACTTTAATAGGAGAAGAGGAAATGCTTGAGGAGCAGAGGAAACTTGTAAGAATCATTGCGGAGCTGACCATGTTCTTTCTGGAGATTGGGGCCGACCATATCAGCTCAAATGTGGAGAAGGTAGGCAGGAAGGGAAAGCTGTCCTTCCGTGCGGACTATAAGCCGGGCTGTGAGGACAAGCTGGAGGAACTGCAGAAATGCCTGAGCGAGCAGCGCAATGACGGCATTGAGGATATCTACTGGGAGCTGGCCGGCAGCGGAAACCATGGCCAGACCACCCAATTGCTGCTGGTGGGGATGATGATAGACAGAGCGGAGGTCAGCATAAAGGACGGCTTTGTGGAGCTGACCCTGCACAAGGAGCTGCGGGAGTGACATAAGCTACCACATTTTCCGGTACTCTCCCGGAGCTGTCCCCTCCACCTTTCGGAACACCCGGCTGAAGTACCCGGGCTCCGGGATGCCCACCTCCCGGCCCACTGCCTCCACCGTCAGGTCCGAGAAGCGCAGCAGCCGCTTGGCGTGGGTGATGCGGACTTGATCCAAGTGCCCCAGGATAGTGACCCCGAACTGCTCCCTGAAGGTGCGGGCAAGGTAGAATTTGTTGATATAGAACCGCCCTGCCAGGTCGTCCAGGGTGATATGCTCCTGATAGTGTTCCTCCAGATAGGACTTTACATACTGGAGGGACTGCTTTTTTGATGGAGCCTGGGAGCGGTTCTCAGGATGCCAGCTGTGGGCCATGACATGGGTCAGGAGGCAGGTGATTTTCTCATTGATGCGCATGTCTCGGATATAGTCCTCGGAGTCCGCCAGGGCCAGGATTTGTGCCAGCAGGCAGCGGAAGGCCTCCGGATCTCCTGCGGGAATTACCGGGCCGCCCCCCCGCTGGACATATTTTTCATAAATCCCGCCCATGCTGGCTCCATAGAAGTGGATCCATCTCAGCGACCAGAGGTTGTCCTCGGAAGAACTCTGGGCATAGGGCTTCCGGCAGTCGATGAAGACGCAGTCCCCCCGCGAGAGGGGATAGGTCCGGCCCTGGTACAGCAGGCTCCCGGCGCCCTCCTCCACCAGGAAAAAGAGGAAGGAGCGCAGCCCCGACCGGCTGCTGGTATGGGGCTGCAGGGCATGGAGCTTTCCTGCCTCCTGGAGATAGAGGAGGTTGGCCTTGGCGAAGGACGAGGCCGTGTATATGATGCGGTTGGAACGGACGGAAGTCCCCTGAAACATGGAATCCATGATGCATGCCTCCTTTTTGCGCGCGGCGCATCTGTTTTTCTGCATCTGTGCAATCGGATGCCTTGGGACATATGCCTGTCCTGGCATCTATGGAAAGAGTCTATCATAAAAGTCAAGATTGTACAAGACTCCCGCAATATCCTGAATTGTAAAAGCGGGCAATCTTCCATACAATAGAAAAACATAGTAAGACTCGGAAGACCAAGAAAAGTCACAGACCCCGAAAGGAGCAGAAAAATATGGGAAAGACAGCACTGATTACAGGCATTACCGGACAGGACGGATCCTACCTGGCAGAGTTCCTGCTGGAGAAGGGCTACGCGGTGCACGGCATCATCCGCCGGGCCTCCCTGCCCAACACCGCCCGCATCGACCACCTGATCGCGGCGAAGTCCATCACCCTCCACGAGGGCGACCTGTCGGATTCCTCCTCCCTGATCCGCGTCATCAATATCGTCCAGCCGGACGAAATCTATAACCTGGCAGCCCAGAGCCATGTGCAGGTGAGCTTCGACGTGCCGGAGTACTCCGGGGACGTGGACGCCATCGGCGTGCTGCGCATCTTGGAGGCGGTGCGCATCCTGGGCCTGATCGGGAAGACGAAGGTCTACCAGGCCTCCACCTCCGAGCTTTACGGCAAGGTGGAGGAGGTGCCCCAGAGCGAGGCCACGCCCTTCCACCCCTACAGCCCCTACGCCGTGGCCAAGCAGTACGGCTTCTGGATCGTAAAGGAATACAGAGAGGCTTACGGGATGTTCGCCGCCAACGGCATCCTCTTCAACCATGAGTCCGAGCGCCGGGGCGAGAACTTCGTCACCCGCAAGATCACCCTGGCCGCTGGCCGCATCGCCGAGGGGGTGCAGGACCATCTGGAGCTGGGAAACCTGGACTCCAAGCGGGACTGGGGCTACGCCAGGGACTATGTGGAGTGCATGTGGCTGATCCTCCAGCAGGACCAGCCGGAGGACTTCGTCATCGCCACAGGCGTCCAGCATACCGTGCGGGACTTCACGGAGAAGGCCTTCGCCGCCAACGGCATAACCCTGCGCTGGGAGGGCAGCGGCCTGGAGGAGAAGGGGTACGACGCCGCCACGGGCAGGATGCTGGTCTGCG
>CAOOJO010000103.1 GCA_948496895.1 uncultured Acetatifactor sp.
GCCCTCCCGCTCCATGACCTGGAGCGTATTGGAGACCGTGGCCCCGGATATGCGGAATTCCTTCTCCAGATCCTTCTGGTACACGGGCTGGTCCTGGTGGTGGTAGAGATATCCCAGGATTCCCCCCTGGAGCTGCGTCTTCGGCCCCTTCTTCACATCGGGGCCGTTCTTGTGCATGGCCACCTTGATCTGGTTGTGGATGACCCGCAGCAGAAATGTGATTCTCTTTCTCTCTTCCATCGGCTCCTTCCTCTCATGGCATAAGCCCTTTGTTAGTGGGCTAACTTGTTTGTTAGTGTACTAACTATATCGCGTTTCGGAGGATTTGTCAATGGGGATTTTAAAAACGTTTGAAAAAAATCAAGTTTTGGTTGACATTCCATACTTTTTGTAATATCCTACTAGTAGAAGCAAGAGCTTCTCTTTGAGGCGTTCGTCAGATGTGCCTGTCTAAAAAAAGCTGAAGAAATTGTGAGGGGTTCGTCAGATGCACCTGTCTAAAAAAAGCTGAAGAAATTATCGGGAGCTGAATGGTTCCCGTTTTTACGTTAAGGAGCATTATGGGACTTACACTTTGTTATATCCGTAAAAGCTATTTCGAGGAGCATCCAGATTTTATCCCTTACTCCGCCCGCAGCACCCCCAGCAGCACGAACCGCGCGTCCGCGAACTCATAGCTGCAGGTGGACAGGGTAAGGACATGATCCGATGCGGATGGCGCGAAGTCAGCTCGGATGAGGGATTTGGAGATGCCGGATGCTATCCAGTCCTCGTAGTCCGCCTCCGATTCGAAGCCCGTCACCCAGGCATCGTCCTCCACGTTGGCCACATAGCCCGCGAATATCTCGATGGTGTAGTTTCCGTTCGGAGTCAGCAGGAGCATCCGCGGATGCTCTTCGTAGTACTCCTGGCTCTTGTAATTGGACAGGGCGGCGAACATGGAGCCGTCCTTCATATGGTGCCCGTAGATGATGCAGTGGGAATCTGAGAAGTCGCTCTGGTTCCGGCAGTCCAGGAAGATCGCGCCGCTGGGGTTGCTCTCGCCGTTGAACAGGCGGTGCAGGTAATAGTCGTTGTCCGCGGCCTGCACGATTGGGTAATTGATTACGGAAGCATCATCATAAATCCAGCCGACCACCTGCTCATTGACGCTGCGCAGGCCCGCGAAGTCCACCTCTGGAAAGGCAATCTCAGAATCCGTCTCCGCCCTGCTGGCCGCCAATGCTCCACTGCTGCCGCTCTGTGCGGACTGCCCGCTCTTCCCTGTCCCCGCATCCGCCCCGGCATCATCCTTGTCCGCAAACTGCAGGAAGGAATCCAAATCCTCATAGGCTGTCTCCGCGGCCTTCCGCTCTCCCAGAATCTTCCAGACCTGATATCCGGACACCGCGAACACTACAGCCAGCCCCGCTGCCAGCAAACAGACCAATATCCTGCCAATCCTTTTCATACGTCCTCCCTGCCCTTCCCCAGGAGATTCCCCGCCCACAGCAGCAGCACAGCGCCCACTACCCCGCAGGCCAGGTAAATCTTCCCCTTGGCCCCGGAGCAGATTGCCATTACAGTTCCCAGGAAGGGAACCGACCGCGCCATCCGGCCAATCAATGCCCCATAGGGCACCGGGGCCAGATCCTTCTCCGCATTGGCGTCCCCCTTTGTGATGAACTCCCCTTCCACCACATGGTTCTCCAGCACCCGGTGGGTGATGACTGCGCCTCTGTCGTAAAAAGCAATGACGTCTCCTGCCGCCACCTCCTCCGGTGCCGCCGCCTCCACGTAGAGAGCGCTGCCCACGGGAATCTCCGGCTCCATGCTCCCGCTCACCACCACGTACACGTCATATCCCATGAGCCGCGGCACTGTCATGGGAATGCAGACCGCCACCACGGCCATCAATATCAGCACGGACAATGTCCTGCATATCCTACGCCCCAAATTCGTGTCCCAGTCCTTTCCGCGCGACCCGCGCTCTCTCCGACAGAAGCAGAGGATTCCTCCCAGAATCCTCTGCTTCCCCTTGTCCGGCACTTTCTTCCCGGACGAGACCGAGCTTGCGGTGTCAGCATGCTATGGGTCTCTACGCGGCATGCCACGCCACCTCTCTCCAGAACTCCCGGATTCTTACGCCCTAATCCCTCTTCCTGGACTCCCTGGCCTTTTATGCCTAATCCTTCTTCCCGGACTCCCCGGCCTTTGTGCCTAATCCTTCTTCCCGGACTCCCCGGCCTTTGTGCCTAATCCTTCTTCCCGGTATCTCCGGTCTTTATGCCCCTGGCCCTGCGCATCCGCCGATACGTATATGCTCCCATCACCAGCACGACGATAGCCACCAGCCCAACCCCTGCGGCAATCCGTGCATTCTTCCACATCCTGGCGTTTGCTTCAGCCACTGTGCCATCGTTCTCAGGATTTAGATTCGCCAGAGGCGTCTCCCCCTCGTCCAAATCCACCAAGTTCTCCGGTCCCTGGGCATCCGGCTCATTCCCGCCCAAAGGCGTCTCGTCCTCCCCCAGATTCTCCGGCGGGACATCGTCTCCCACCGGCTCCACAGGGCCTGCGGCGCCACCTGGCGCGGCGGCTCCGCCTCCCCCGGCTCCCGCGTCCGCCGCGCCTCCAACGGCTCCGCCTCCGACACCGGCGTCACCAGCTCCGCCTCCGCCCGGGGCAGCCCCGCCGCCAGTGCCACCACCGCCCGGAACCGTGGTCACGATTGGCGTATACACAAAAGTGAACACGTTCCTGCTGGCATCGCTCTGCAAAGTCCTGGTCAGGTTATAGGCCTGGGGCTGGTAGCCCTCCACATACAGATAGGCTATCACCGGCCTGTCGCCTACATTTCCGTAATAGGTCTGCGGGGGATACAGCTGGTTTCCCGAAGCGTCCACATAGTTGACGGTATACTGAACCATATCACCCCGGATTCCGTATGCCACCACATAATCCTGATCCCGCTCTACCTGGAAATACGCCAAATCCAGGCTATCGTCCCGTCCGCCCATGCGGATGCCCTTGACATAATACTTGCTGTCCTCCGGCACGGAGGCGGCGCTGTTCAGGAAACGGACATGGTTGGCCGCCGTCAGCCCGGTGATTCTTACGGATTTTCCGCCGTCCTCCGGTATGATTTCATAATCCCCGCCGCCGTCCACGGATATGGATATCCCGTCGGCCGTGCTCAAGGTTCCCTGGTTCCCCGCGCTGATGGTCACGGTATAGGTATAGCTCTTCCGCTCTGCCGCCAGGCAGGTCAGGGAGGCGGAGAGCATCAGGCAGAAGGCTGCCAGCACAGAAATCGTTCTTATGGCTTTTTTCATCACTGCGCTCCCCCCTTCTCTTTCTTTCCAGCTCTGTACAGGCTGTACAGGGCAATCGCCAGCAGCGCCAGCCCGGAGCCTAAGGAAATCCACACATACAGCATCAGATTGCTGTCATCGCTGGTCTTGGGAGGCCGTCTGGACGGCGTCTCCTCCTCCGGCTCATCCTCTTCCTCGTCATTCACCGGCACCGGATTTCTGCGCTCCTCCACCGCGAAGTTCAGGGTCAGGTTCGCCAGGGTATCCTGGTACGTATTCCCCTGGGTCTCTCCGTCCAGGGCCACGGTCAGGGAAATCGTCCCCTGCTCCCCGGCACCCAAGGTGTCCAGATAGAAATACTCACTCAGGGATTCCGTTGCCTCGTGAAGGCCTTCTCCTACATCTATGTCTTCGCTTCGCTCGCCGCCCACCGTGTCGCTGCTGTACAGCGTCTCCAGCTCCCCCTGGGGAGGCTGATAGGTCAGGATATAGGAATAGCCTCCGCTGGCCGCTACCCTCTGGCTGTCCTCCAGGGACTGCAGCACCCGGTTGGTCATCCACCAGTCAGTCTCCTTTCCGGCTGTGTTCTTCAACGCCACCGAGATGTCGATGCTGTCTCCCGGCTGCAGATTGTATATGGCGTCATTGATGTCGGAGGTATTGAAATTGCTCTCCATCCCGCTGCCCGTGAAGTCCACCGCCCAGCCCGGGTCACCCTGATAATCCTCCGCGAAGGCCGTGGCCCCGTCCCCCAGCAGCATGGAGCAGGCCAGCAGCAGCCCTATCCAGTTCCTTTTCATCCTGTCAACTCCCATCCGTCTATAGCCTCCTATCTCAGCCGTAACGTCCCGTCCGCGCCGACCTCCACGTCCACGCCCCAGGCGCTCTTGATGGCGCTCTGGGCGTTGTGGGTCTGCACCGCGTCCACCTCAGCCTCCACCACGAAGGAAGCTCCCTCGTAGTCATACACCGTCCGAACCGTGGTCCATCCGTTGGCATCCGTGGAATGGGTTTCCGTCACCTTGGTCATCACGTCGTTCCTGATGGTCACGGAATCCACGAAGCTTTCCGTCTCATAGAAGACGCCGCCCTCAGCCGCGGCCGCCAGGGGACTGTCATAATACAGCACAATCAGCTCGCCGTCCCTGGGGTCGTCCTCCCCCATCCTGGCGGTAGTCGCCCTGTCGTCTACAATCCAATGGTCATTCGTCAGGTGCAGGTCAATCATGGCCGGGGAGAGATGGGTGAGCTTGCGCCCCTCCTCATCCACCCAGTATTTGTACAGCTTCACCCGGACATATTCGTCAATGGAACCGCTGTTCCTGACGCTTAAGCTCTCCGGGTATGTCCTGCCCACCTGCCACTGCTCGCCCTCGGGGAGGGTCAGCAGCTGACCGGATGCCTGGTTCCACACATTGTCCGCATGGGTGTAGTCCCGATAGCTCACGATATCCCCGTTCTCCACCAGAGACACGCCGATACTCTGGACATCAATCTGGGCGGTGTAGGTCTCCGAATAATAGGTCAGGGCCGCCCGGGTGCTGCCGATGGCGCTGAAGGACAGCAGCCCTATGGCCGAGGCGAACAGAACCGCCGTGCCGGAGACCAGGCCTGCCTTTTTCTTCTTCCCTTTGTCACTCATCCGCCTGGCCTCCTTCCCATTCATAGCTGTCCTCGTTGGCTGTCAGCTTCGAATCCCAATCCGCGTAGGGGGTGCCATCCTCTCCGTACAGCACCGCCGTGCACTCCTGAATCACTACCACATTGAAGTCCTCCGTATAGGGCGGCGGGGTGGTCTCGGGATTCCCGTCCGGCACCGTCACGGTGGGCAATGTGATCTTCACGTCCAGGTTCTCCGTAGCCCCTCCCACCGGGAGGATCTCGTCGTAGTACCAGTATCCGTCCCCGCCGTCCCGCCATCCCGCGCTGCCGTTGTACTCCAGCCCGTAGGCGCTGCCCGCGAAGGCCCTCAGCCGGACATAGCACTCCGTGTTTCCCGTATTGCCCAGCCGGATGTGCTTCGTCCAGTCGGAGAACTGCTCCGTCATCTGGGACTTAGGATTCACCGTAATCTGATGGCCTCCCCTGGCCGTGGCAAATGTGGTAAAATAGGCCTTCGCGCTGCCCACGGAGGCTCCCGCCACAAGGGCCAGCGCAATGGCAGCCGTACATACTGTCCTCTTCGTCCGCTTCATGTCCGCCACCTCCTACCTTTCCGCCCCTGCTTCGCTCTCGGCCACCGTCCCGCCGATGTCCTGGCGGTCGGTGGTCCACTGATAAGTGTTCTGCTCTGTGTCGTAGCGGAACCGGTTCTCTACGCCATACCCGCTTTTGCTGTCCTCGTCATATTCGTTCTCGAAGGAAAATGTGATGGGGCCTCCATCCTCTCCGTCCGTTATCACGGACTTGCTCTCGTCATCGGACACGGTAATCTGGCAGTTGGCGCCGCTGTACACCTCCGTCACCGTCACCACCGCCTCCGCCGGGATATGCTCCAGGACGACTTCCTGGATGCCCACTGCCGAGAAGGTGAGGGAGACTACGTTGCTGTAGACGATTTCCGCATCCTCGTCAGCGCTCTCCCTGGCCACCACATCGAAGACGAAGGTCGCATCCCCCTGGGAAGCATTGTACTCCGTCAGCTCCTTGGTGATCCGGATGCTGCCGTAGCGCAGCTCCTGGGCGGGCTTGAGGACTGCCTCTCTGGTATATTGCCAGGTGTCGTCCGCAGTGCCGTCGTACTGGTACAGAGACCAGGGCAGGGATACGATCATAGGGGTAAAGGTGTACGTATATTTCGGGCTTTTCGCCTCGTCCACCACGATCAGGTACAGGCCCAGATCCATATCGGCGAATGCCTCCGGCTCCACGATGGAGCCGTCCTGGCCCACATGGACGGCGCTTTCATAGGTGGCCGGTATCCTTGGCTCTCCCACAGGATTCCCCTCCTCGTCCAGCTCATAGATCAGAGCCATGGCGGCTGCGGACAGGTTCTTCCAGCCATCCTCGGATACGGACATCTCCTGCCAGCCATCCTCCGTTACGCTCAGGTTCCCGAACTCCTCCGAGAGCCGATATTTGCCTGTCTCCAGCATGTCCGCCAGCTTCCACGCATGTACGTCCAGCTCTCCGTCAGCGGTGCCGTCGCTTCCTTTGATCCGGGCCATGTCCATGGCCATGCCCGCTGAGTCATCGTCCGCCGGCAGCCTCAGGGCCAAAGCGCCCCTTTCCTCCATATCCACCCGCAGGGCAGCCTGCGCCCGGGGCACATTGCACAGGACGGCAGCCAATACCAGGGACAGCAGGCCGATGCCCGCCAGAATCCTATTCCCCGGGATGCTTTTCGTTGGAATGCTATTCTTCCATAGAATGCTATTCTTCCATGGAATGCTCCTCTTCCATCTTCTCATGCGCATGTTCCTCCCTCCCTCGCTTCGAGTCTTTTTTCTTTCCTACACTTTTGCTCGCCATGACGAAGATGCCCATTAATATGATCATGGCTAATATCAGTACCAGGTAGAGCATATAGTAGCTCTGGATGGATTCCACCATATTCCCTACCGGGGTCTTCTCCTGTGGCTCCTCCTCGCCGCTATAGGCCGTGCGGCTCCCCCGCACCAGGAGGCGGTGGGAGTTCACGCCATAGGGCGTGCAGGTCAGCAATGTCACATAGTCCTCTCCCGGGATGACCTGCATGGCTCCGGTGAGGGCTTCCAGGTCGTCCTTGTCTATCATGGGCAGGATATTGTCCACCTCATAGGCAAGCACTTCATCTAATATATGGATATAGAACCGGTCTCCCGGCTCCATCTGGTCTAAATCCGTGAACAGCCTGGCGCTGGGCAGTCCCCTGTGGGCCGCCAGCACACAATGGGTGCCTTCCCCGCCAATGGGCAGCTTCGTGCCGCTCACATGCCCGATGCCTGTCTGGAGGATGTCGTCCGCCGTGCCGTGATAGATGGACAGCCGGACATCTATCTTCGGGATGGTGAGATACCCCATGACCCCGTTCCCTGCGGCATTCAGGACCTTCCAGTATTCCGTGTCCTCCAATCTGAGGTCTCCGTCCGGGCTTTCCCCGCCGCCAAAGGCATCGCCGGTGAAGTCGTTCTGGGCAAAAGCGTCATTGAAGGCATGGGCCGCTCCCCATTCCCTGCTGTAGTCCTCCGGCATAAGCTCCGCCACCACCTCCTCGTAGGTGGAAATCAGCTTGCTCTGGCGGTAGGCGTTCCACTGGTCGGACACGGCGGGATAGGCGAATATCCCCAGGCCTATGAGGAATATCAGGGCGAACAGCAGGTTAATCAGTTTTCTTTTCATCTTGCTCCTCCGGCCAGTCGTTCTTCCAGCCCTCCGGTTCCCCTTCCGGCCAGTCGTCCCGCCAGTCTGTATGGCTTTCCGCCACCGTGGAAGCCTCCGGGCGGCTCCCGGCCTCCCCGCAGTCATCCGTCCCGGATTTCCTCCCGGCTCCTGCTGTCAGGTTCCTCCGCCTTCTGTCATAGAGATAGAGGAACAGGATGAACGCTCCGGTAACCGCCAGCCCCACCATGACCCACAGCAGATAATTGGTGTGGATGCTGGGGCCAGAGTATGCCGCCATGGCCACCTCTATATCCTCTATGTCCTCATAGTCCACCCGGCTCCCCCGCACCAGCAGACGGTGGCTGTTCACGCCATAGGGCGTACAGGTCATCAGGGTCACCAGGTCTTTGCCATCCTCCGCGGCCAGGCCGCTGGTATCCGATGGTTCTACTACCGATATATGGTCAACCATGTAGCAGAGCCTTTCGTCCAGCACGGATAGGAAGAAATAGTCTCCCTCTGCCAGTTGGTCCAAATCCGTAAACAGGGTCGCGCTGGGCAGGCCTCTGTGGGCCGATATCACCGCATGGGTGCCCCCGCCGCCTACCGGGAGGGAGCTCCCCTCCAGATGTCCCGCCGCCCTTTCCAGCACGTCTTCGTCCGTG
>CAOOJO010000104.1 GCA_948496895.1 uncultured Acetatifactor sp.
TTCCTACGGAAACCTGCTTGGAGCGGCAAAGGACGGCACCCTGACCGCGGCAAGCGGGGACGGAATCTTCCGCCGGGAGGCGGACGGGGATGCCTGGGAGAAGCTGCTGGACGGCCTGGAGACGGATTTTGCCCTGTCGGACAATTGGTGCATGGGGCTGGCCGTGGGGGAGGACGGGAGCATCTATGCCCTGTTCCAGGAATCCGGGGGCGGCGCAAGGCTGAACCGTTACACCTATGACCCGGAGGCGGTGGTGGAGGTCAAGGAGGAGCTGAAGCTGTACACGGTCTATGAGAGCCCTCTGCTGCAGCAGGCGGCTGTCCTGTACCACAAGGAGCATCCGGAGGTCCGGATTGCCATCCAGTACGCCTATTCCGCATACAGCAATGAGGATGTAGACTACAATTCTGTCTACCAGAACCTCAACACGCTGCTCATGGGCGAAGACGCGCCGGACATCCTAGTGCTGGACGGCCTGGACATGGATTCCTTTATCGACAAGGGCCTGCTGGCGGACATCGGGACAGTGGTGGGGCCCATGGAGGAGAGAGGGGAGCTGCTGGTCGGGATTACGGGCTCTTATGCGCGGGAGGACGGGCACAGGTACATCGTGCCCCTGCAGTTCGGTTTCAATATGGCCGTGGGCAGGGATATCAGCGAGGGGGACATGGCTTCCCTGGAGGCCCTGGCGGCGTTTCTGTCGGGAACACAGGATAATTACCTGGGGCCCCAGACAGTGGAGGAGCTGGTAGATAAGTTCTACCCCTATTTCTGCCAGGATTTGGTAAAGGAAAAGAAGCTGGACAGGGAAGCCCTGGCCGGAAAGCTGGAATGCATGAAGCGCATCGCGGACAACTGCGGCATCGTGGACAAGAGGGGGAAGGGCGAGAAAGCTTATACCATGTGGAATCTGGCCTCCGGGGCGAAATGCGCCTTTGACAGGGTCACCGGCTTCAAGAACTGCATGTTCCCCATAGCCATAGTGAATTACATCCAGGGGAGCTTCGCCGCCTATGAGAACAGCTTCATCCCCCTGCTGCAGACAGGAATCTGCGCGAAAAGCCCTTATCAGGATACGGTAATGGAGTTCCTGGAGCTGGCCCTGTCGGAGCAGATTCAGGACACGGACCACTATCTGGGGTTCCCGGTGAACGTAAGCTCCCTGGAGAAGCAGTCCCACGAGGATCGTACACAGTCCCAGGCCTATACCTCCATCGAGGCCGAAGGGAGCGAAGTGGAGTTCGCCATCGAATGCTACTCCGACGAGACGGCGGATAAGCTGGTCGCCATATGTAAGGGGCTGGATAAGCCCGCTGTGGAGGACGCGAAGATTCGGGAGGTATTGATAGAGGCTCTGGGAGCGTATCTGGACGGCTCCCAGACCACGGAGGCCACGGTGCAAAGGATTGAGGACGGGCTGAAAATGTATCTGGCCGAATAGTGACCTGCACCAAATTGGCTGTGCCGTTAAGAACAGCGCTGACATCACAGATGGCATGATGGGAAGTATGTGAAAAATATGCGGCAGGCATTGACAAAGGAAGCAAAAGTATGATATAGTTCCAGATGCAAATGAGTCGCATTTGCATCTGGAACTTGTTATTTCCGGTTCTCCTGATTGGAATCGGATGGACATACTGGGAAGGGCGATGAATGTCATGCTGGAGATAATAGAAGACGCGCTGATAGACAGCGCAAAGCTGGTTCCTTTTTTATTCCTGACCTACCTTGCCATGGAGTACCTGGAGCACAAGACCGGGGAGCATGCCAGGAAGCTGATCAGAAAGCCGGGAGCCGTGGAGGATGCCAGGCATTCCCCCCACAGGCATTCTGCCCGGAGCCTGGCCGCGCCTGTCATCGGTGGGCTGCTGGGGGCTCTGCCCCAGTGCGGCTTTTCCGCCGCGGCTTCGAACCTCTACGCCGGGCGGGTCATCACTTTGGGCACTTTGATGGCAATCTATCTGTCCACCTCCGATGAGATGCTGCCCATCCTGATTTCCGAGCAGGCCCCCATAGCCATGATCTTAAAGATTCTGGCGGGCAAGGCCGTCATCGGCATGGCGGCGGGGCTTGCCATCGACCTGCTGCGCCGGAAGGGGCAGGCAAGCCAGGGCAGCATCCATACTATGTGCGAACAGGAGGGCTGCCACTGCGAGAAAGGCATCCTGCGCTCCGCCCTGTCCCATACGGGGAAAATCGCGTTTTTCATCCTGATCGTGAACCTGGGGCTGAACCTGATCCTGCACTTTTTGGGGGAGGATGCCCTAGGGAATTTGATTCTGAACAGGCCCGTGATCGGCCCTGCGCTGGCGGGGCTTGTGGGCCTGATACCCAACTGCGCCGGTTCGGTGGTGATCACCCAGCTCTACCTGGCGGGCTCCATGGGACTGGGAGCCGCCATGGCAGGGCTGCTGGCGGGCTCAGGGGTAGGCGTGCTGGTGCTGTTTCGGGTCAACCGCGACAGGCGGGAGAACCTGAAGATACTGGGGCTGCTGTACGCCATCGGCGTGGCGGCGGGGATTGCCATGGAGCTGATTGGAATCGGATGAGCTTTATTCCCGTGGGTAATGAGTCGGCCAGGCGTGCAGCGCGCATAGGAAAGCCATGAAATATGGCGTCGTAAATGCAGCTTTTGTGCTTTCGCCAGCTCCGCCGGAATGGGCGGAAGATGAGGCCGGGCAGAGGGGCGGCATGCCATGGGGCGGCAGGAGTCTCGCAAGAGGGACAGAAGGAGACGGTCATGAACAGGAAGCTGAAGATTCCCCCGGAGGGTCTGCCCTACGGGGACTGCGGGAAGGAGATGTCCTATCCACAGGGGCTGAAGTGGACGAAGCAGCGCAGGAGCGTATACAAGGTGCTCTGGGAGACGGCGGAGCCCTTAAGCGCCATGCAGATTTACCAGCGGATGCTGGTTTCCGGGGATAATGGGAACAGGGAAGACAATAGGGACGGCGGAGACGGCAAAGGCGCAAGGGACGGCGGGGAATATGCCGTGTCAACGGTTTACCGTATCTTAGCGGCCTTTGAGGAAAAAGGCCTGGTGGAGAAGAGCGCCTGGATGGAGGACGGCACCGTGGTCTACAGCCTGAACAGGGGAGGCCATACCCACTACGCGGTGTGCCTGAAATGCCATAGCCGGATTCCCCTGCAGGGCTGCCCTTTCAGCCATATCCATCTGGAGGAGGGCATGGGGGACTTCACGGTCACGGGCCATAAACTGGAGCTGTACGGGTACTGCAGGAACTGCAGGGAAAGGGAAGGATGACAATGGAGAAGATAAATTACAGACAGACAAAGCTCACCTGCTATTTCACGAATGTCGTAATGTCATCGGTGTTCAGCTTACCGCCGCTGCTATTTGCCACATTCCGGGAAATGTACGGGATATCCTATACATTGCTGGGGAGCCTGATCCTCATCAATTTCTGTACGCAACTGGGGATCGATCTGATATTCAGCTTTTTCAGCAGATATTTCAACATACATAAGACCATCCGCCTGATGCCGCTGATCACGGCAAGCGGCCTATTCGTGTATGCGCTGTTCCCCATGCTGTTCCCCCGGTATGCCTATATGGGCCTTGTCATGGGGACATTCATCTTTTCGGCGGCAGCGGGACTGGGGGAAGTGCTGATCAGCCCCACGATCGCGGCGCTGCCCTCAGACACCCCTGACAAGGACATGAGCTTTCTCCACTCGCTGTACGGGTACGGGGTTGTGGGCGTGGCGGTGGTCAGCACCTTGTTTCTCCGATTTGTGGGAAAGGAATATTGGATGTACCTGACTTTCTTTTGGGCGGCGCTGCCGGTGGTCGCCTCTGTCCTGCTGATGAGATCTCCCCTCCCCGACATGGACATGGGCCAGAGCGGGAAGGGGTCAGCCGATTCTTCTAAGCATAGGACCCGGGGGCTCCTTTTATGCATGCTGTGCATCTTCTTTGGGGCCTGTGCCGAGAACACCATGTCCAACTGGATATCCGTCTATGCGGAAAAGGCGCTGCAGATTCCCAAGGTCTGGGGCGATATCCTGGGAATGTCCTTATTTGCGATCCTGCTTGCCCTCACAAGATCCGCCTATGCGAAATTTGGGAAAAACATCTTCAAAGTCCTGACGATTAGCATGTGCGGCGCTGCGGCATGCTATGTAGCGGTGGCGTTTTCGCCCAATGCGGCGCTGTCCCTGCTTGCATGCGTGGCGCTCGGCATCTGCACCGCCATGCTCTGGCCGGGGACATTGATCCTGATGGAAGAAAAGATGCCCGCGGCCGGGGTGGCCGCTTATGCTCTGATGGCGGCCGGCGGGGATTTCGGTGCTTCTGTGGCCCCCCAGATGATGGGGATCGTGGTTGACAACATCTCCCTGACGGAGTGGGCAGAATCGCTTGGCAATGCCCTGTCCCTGACGCCGGAACAGGTGGGGTTCAAGGCAGGGATGCTGGTCGCTGCCGTATTCCCTGTCTTTGGCGTGCTCCTCCTGGCCTATATGAAAAAGTTCTTCAAAGAAAAAAATCCCCTTGCTCCGGCCCGATAGAGGCAGCCCAAAGGGCCGGAGCAGGGGAAGATGCATGAGGCCTGAGGAGAGTCCTTATGGCCGAAGCCCCATGCCGCCCTCCAAGGTCAATGTCTCGCCGGTGAGATACTTGAAGTCCGGGGAAGCCAGCTGGACGCAGACCCGGCCGATCTCCAGCTCGGAATCGCCGTAATGCCCGGCGGGAGGCATCTTCACATTCGCCTTGAAGGCATCCGGATAAGCTTTCTCGAAGTTCTCAAGCTGCGCCGTCCAGGCCAGAGGGCAGATGATGTTCACGTTGATGCCGTCCTTTGCCCACTCCGTGGCGGCCACACGGGTCAGGCCACGGATGCCCTCCTTGGCGGCCGCGTAGGCGCACTGGCCGTAATTGCCGAAGAGCCCCGCGCCGGAGGCGAAATTGATGACGCTGCCCTTTGTCTCCGCCAGGTGGGGATAGCAGGCTTTCATGTAATAGAACGCCGCGTACAGCCCGGAGTAGAGCGCCAGGTTGAACTGATCCGTGGTGTGCTCCGCCAGGGGCACGCCGGAAGCGGAAGCCTGGGCATTGTTGATCAGCACGTCGATCCTGCCGAACTTCTCCATGGTCTGCCTCACCACTTCTGCCACCACGGCCTCATTGTCCGCGCCCGCGTTCACGTCCGCCTGCACGATGAGTACCTGGATGCCGTACAGCCGCTCCAGCTCTTCCTTGGCGTCCTCCAGCTTCTTCACGTTGCGGCCAGTGATGACCAGGTTCGCGCCCTCCTTCGCGTAGGCCGTGGCGATGCCGTAGCCGATGGAGCCGCAGCGCCCATCGCTCAATACCGCCCGGCCCGCGCCGGTGATGATTGCCGTCTTACCAGTCAGAAAACCCATGATTGATACCTCCTTAGATGAAAATCGATTGTATTCGCACAAAAACTACGGATGATTGGAAAATTCCTACAATTACTATAGCATATCCCAAAAGCACTGTCAAAACAAGATTTCTGTTGCATCCTAGTCTCTGTTGCTGCTTTTACCAGCAGTCATGCGATGCTGCCCTCCCACAACAGCCCAGGACATCTTCAAGCTTTACCCACACCGCAGCGGTCATTTCCCCCGCGCCGTGCCCTCTATATCTGCGCTGAATCGCTGCCAGTCGGCTCCTTCCAGTAAATTTTCACTTTTTCCGAAGCCTCTTCCCTGGTCATGTTCTTCTTGTCCATCAGGCTCTGCATGGCAGCATCCATTGATGAACCGAATTCCTGGCTAAGTTCGATGAGCAGTTTTATGGCATTTTCCTCTGCAATGTTAGCCCGGCGCCTCTCCTCAGCCGCCTGCTTCTCCGCTTCATCTGCCCTTTGCTTCTCGGAGGCCGTATTCCTTCGCTCGGCCTGTATGTCTATCTTATCCATATCCGCAAATAATTCGCCCATCTTCTTTTCCCTCACCTTGTCAGCCAGCCTCTCCGTCTCCGGCACAGGTACGTTCATCTTCAGCAGAAAGGCCTTCAGCACCTTTGCAATCGTCTCCACCAGCTGCTCCGGGGAGTCCTCCAGAATTGCGTCTATCTCTTTGGCGGGAAGACGACGGAAATTCTCGATGTCTTCCACCGTCTGCAGCTTGTTGATCATCATGACAAGAGAGATTTCGTCCTTCTTCTCCATCAGCATCTCATTGCTGTAGTCGCGCAGCGGCACAAGATAATACTCAAAATCCGGAAGATATCTCCCAAAGGTGCTTCCCTCACGGATGCGGCTCCTGAAGTCCCGCGGGACATTCCATTGGCTGGCACCCTCATAGTATATGATCGGCAGGATAGGAGGATACCGGAAGTCCTCCCTCCGCGCCATGCCCTTCTGGATTCCTTCCGCTTCCTTCTCATAAGCCTCCCATATGTATACCATATAGCGGAACACCTGCATGCATACATTGTAGTCCGGTGCCGTCTTGTGCTCTATCAGCGACACCAGGAAAAAAGGAGTGCTCCCGCCCTCCACGTGTACGCGCTTTACCCTGTCGGAATTGCGCTCCTCCGCGAACAGCACCACATACTGCTCCGACACGTCCTCAATGTCCTCCGGACGGATGTCCTTCATATAGGGCAGATTCACATAGTCCCGCAGGAACTGGGAGCATAGCGTATGGTCATCGAAAATGACCTTGCTGCTGCTGTCCCTGACCTGGGAATTCAGCACTATGTCCTTTGGCTCTGCCACCTTCCGCAGCCCCTGTGTGGCCGGGATTGCCCGCGCCCGCTTCTTCGCCTTCTTTTTGCCTCTCTTTTTTGTCTGTTTCATACATACCTCCTGTCCTTCCTGGCAGGCAGACGGGAAACAGACTATCCGGCATCTCCTACGTCTGCCTGCTCTCTTCGCTAATGAGTGGGTTACTTCAGGCAAAACGCCCAGATTAATGCCTCACGGCAGAAGCTTTCAGAGCTCCTGTCCTCATGAAAAAAGATTTTCTGAAGTGATTTCATCATAACATAAGGGGGTCTGGATTGCAATAGCTATCTTTTCCATCTTTTGGCAGGCAAAGGAGGCCGTTTGCCAGTTGAGCCACGGTTAATTTATGTGAGCAATATTTAACATCCGCTCAGTTGCGTATCCGCTCCCCATCTGATAGGATAAAAGACAGCAGAGGCCGATGCGAATCCGAATCGTGCAAAGGAGATTATCTTATGGAAATAGGGCAGGTCATACGGAAATACAGGAAAGAGAAGAACATGACCCAGGAGGAGATGGCCAGGAGGCTGGGGGTGACGGCCCCCGCGGTGAACAAGTGGGAGAGCGGCGCGTCGGCCCCGGACATCGCCCTGCTGGCCCCCATCGCCAGGATGCTTGGCATTACCACGGACACATTGCTGTGCTTTCGGGAGGCGCTGACGGAGGAGGAGATCCGCCGGTTCGTCCAGGAGGCTGATCGGCGGCTGCAGAAAGAGGACTACGAAGATGCCTTCAGCTGGGTGAAATCCCTGCTGGAGCAGTACCCCAACTGCCACAGCCTGATCTGGCAGCTGGCGCTTCTGCTGGACGTGCATCGCCGGGTGAGGGAGATTCCGGAGGAGGCGGGGCGGTATGATGCCTATATCAGCTCCTGCTATGCCCGGGCGCTGGAGAGTGGGGACGAGGACGTGCGGCTCCATGCCGCGGAGGGGCTGTTCGGATTCCATTTCTGGAAGGGAGAGTACGACAGGGCGGAGGAATACCTTGCGTACTATTCCAGCCAGAATCCGGAGCGGCAGAGGCGGCAGGGCGATATCTACAGCAGGACGGGGCGCATCCGGGAGGCTTACAAGCTCTATGAGGAGCTTGCGTTCTCGGGATACCATAAGCTGCAGATGGCCCTGCAGAGCATCTGTCAGCTGGCGAAGCAGGAGAAGGACATGGAGAGGGCCCAGTTCATCGTGGAGAAGCAGACAGGCCTGGCCCGGCTGATGGAGATAGGCCGGTACCAGGAGGCCACCCTGGAGATGGATCTGGCCATGGCGGAGAAGGACGTGGAGGCCACCCTGGAGATTGGGGGGAAGCTCCTGTCGGGCATAGAAGACATGACCAGCTACAGCCGGTCGCCGCTTTATGAACATATGGAGTTTAAGGAGCTGTCGGAGGAGTCCAGGCAGAAGATGAGGGAGACCCTGGTGAAGGCGCTTCATGAAGAGGAGACCTTTGGATACATGAAAGGGGAGGCCCGCTGGCAGGAGCTGCTGGAAAGCTGCGGGGATATT
>CAOOJO010000105.1 GCA_948496895.1 uncultured Acetatifactor sp.
TACCCGGCGGGGGAGCACCCGGCGGAGGACAGCCTGGAGGGGCTTTTGGCGGATTATGCGGATTCCCTTGGGATAGAGACCAGTTATGTCATTTCCGCGGCGGAGGACGGGGGGACGGACAGTTCTGCCCTCGGAACAGGGGACAATGGGGCGGAAGCCCATGGAACCGGTGACCGGGGAACAGAAGGAAATGGAACCGGAGATCAGGGGACAGGCGGCCGAGGAGCCGGAGAGCCGGGAGCGGAAGTCCAGGAGCAGGAAGGTGCTGGAACGGGCAGCCGTGAGATGGAAAGCCCTGTCCGGACAGGCAGCGATGAGGGCGCCGAGGCCGACAGCACAGAGCCCTGGAGATTCCGCCAGCGCCTGGAGAACGACCGTATGGCTGTCTGCCTGGAGGCGTGGGATGCAGCGGGCCTCCAGGGGACGGAAAGCGGGAAGGCCCTGCGCTTTGCCCTGTACCTGGAGACTAAGCCTTAGGAGGACTAAGCCCCTGGAGGACTAACGCTCCCTGCCCCGAGGACTTTGTGAAAAAAATGTGAACCCTCCGGATTTTACAACTCAGGCACAACTCCTCCGCAGGTCGTTGACATCTGCCTGATATGATACGCGAAGCGAAGGAAATACAGGCTCGCGGAAAATAGGGAATTGCGGAAAAGATGCAATTCCTAGTAAAATCAGGAGGTAACAGGGAATGAAAAAGTGGAAAAGGCGCAGCGGGCGCGGTGCCAGACGGATCGCCGCCCTGCTGCTGGCAGCGCTCCTTGCAAGCGCCCTGAGCGGCTGCGGAGGCCAGGCATCAGGAGGGGACGGCGCAGGAAAAGGCGGCGCGGGAGGAGAAAGCGCGAAAAGCGGCGGAGAGGGCAGCCCGGGGACGGAGAATCCAGGTTCCTCCGGGCAGGACGGCAAGGGCAGATACGTGGAGATTCAGGAGGGCCTGCCGGAGGAGCTGAGCGACTGGTCGATCGTCCAGATGTACGCGGTAGAGGAAAAGCTCCGCTTCCTGGCCACCAAGGCCCAGGACGGAAAGGTCATCCTGCGGGAGTGGGAGAAGCAGGAGGACGGCCTGAAGGACGTGACCCAAGGCTGGCTCGCATCCATGGAGATCGTCTGCATGGCCGACTGGCTGGACGCCCGCCTGGCCACAGGAAAGGACGGCACCCAGTACCTCTACACCGGCTACCTGGCAGAGGGCGAGGAGAACTACAAGGGGCACCTCTGGAAAGCCCAGGGCGAGACCGTGGTGGAAATCACGCCCCAGAAATGGACGGTTCCCGATGAGGAGATGGGCGGCTATGAAATGGTACAGGGGATAGCGGCGCTGGACAACGGCAATCTGGTCGCCGTCTCCTACTCCTCGGTGGACATCCTCTCGGCCGAAGACGGAAGCGTCATAGAGAGCGAGAAGCCCCAGAGCCTCTACGAGGGCGGCGTCCTGTCCGATGGGGAAAATGCCTACCTGCGGGCCTCTGACGGAAACGGAGGCTATATTGAAAAGCGCCAGGGCGGCAAGGCCTCGGGCGCGGTGCAGATTCCCTATCCCGCCGCCGATGCCGAAGCGTCCGAACACGGCAGCAGCGAAGTGACCACCTTTAGCAGCAATGCCAGCCTGGCGCTCTCCGTTCTCCCGGACGGCACGCTGATCGCGGGAGACGAGGACGGAATCTTCCGGCGAAGCCCCGGGGACGCCGAAGGACAGTGGGAACTGCTGGTGGACGGAAGGGAGACGGACTTCGCCGTAGCCGACAGATGGTGCACGGATTTCGTGGCATTCCAGGACGGGACCATCTACGCCCTGTTCACCACGGAAGACGCCCAGAAGCTGAATCGGTACGAGTACGACCCCAATGCCGTGTCAGAGGTGACGGAGGTGCTCAAGCTCTACAGCGTGTACGAGAGCTCCCTGCTGAAGCAGGCGGCCACCCTGTACCACAAGGCCCACCCGGAAGTGCTCATAGAGATCCACAACGTCTACCCCGCATACTACTTCGACCAACCCGACTACAATGCCGTATACCAGGAGCTGAACACCATGCTCATGGGCGATAAGGCCCCAGACATCGTGGTCATGGATCACCTGGACATGGACTCCTACGCGGACAAGGGGCTGCTGGCGGATCTGGAGGACGTGGCAGGGCCCATGGAGGAGAGCGGCGAGCTCTTGCCCAACGTCACAGGGGCCTATAAACGCCAGGACGGAAAAAGGTATGCGGTGCCCCTGCAGTTTGCCGTGAACCTGGCCCTGGGCAGGGACATCTCGGCCCGGGAAATGGCCGCCATGGAGTCCCTGGCTCAGTTCCTGTCCCGGACGGAGGAACCATACATGGACAGGCAGACCGTGGCCGAGCTGGTGGATAAATTCTACCCCTATTTCTGCGATGAGATCGTTAACGAAAAGCAGCTGGACAGAGAGGCCATGGGAAAATACCTGGACTACCTGAAAGCGATTGCCGACAACTGCGGAGTCATCGCGTCCCGGCCGGAAAATGAGATGGACATCGGCATACTGGCCCTCAGCGGGAAAGCCAAGCTGGCCTTCAACCGCACCACGGGCTTTGGGGACTGCATGTTCCCCATGTCCATGGCGGACTACATCAAGGGAGACTTCACCGCCTTTGAGAACCGCTTCGAGCCCCTGCTACAGGCAGGCGTCTGCTCCAAGAGCCAGTACGTGGACAGGGCAAAGGACTTCCTGCGCTTCGCCCTGTCCGAGGAAATCCAGAACCTGGAGTACAACGGCTTCCCCGTGAACCGCAAGTCCATGGAGCACCAGGCCACCAAAGACCGCTCCAACTACAGCATGGTGGTCACCGTGGAGGGGGACGACGGGAGCCCCATCATGTTCGAGACCAAGCCCTACTCCCAGGAGACGGCAGAGAGGCTGATCGCCATGTGCCAGGGATTGGAAAAGCCCGTGGGAGAGGACGCGAAGATCAGGGAGGTGCTGATCGAGGCCTTGGGCGGCTATCTGGACGGCTCCCGGTCCAGGGAGGACACCATACAGAAGATAGAGGACAGCCTGAAGATGTATCTGGCTGAATGAGACGGAAACGCATGGAAGCATATGGAAGCTGAAGCATACTGAATCTGCCCCGCCGTGATTTCGAACCTGAGATCTGGCGGGGCGATTTAGTAAAAAAAGTAAATTAACCCTTTATCTTCCGGCCAAAATAGTATATACTGATAGCATATGGAGAAACGAGAAAGTCAATCCGACAAATTCAAGGAAAGAGAGGAATGGAATTATGTACGATTTTTCTATCGGCGTAATGCTGGAATCCTTCCGGCAGCCCACCCCGGTGGCGCTTAAGAAGGCCAGGGAGATTGGGGCAAAGGGCATCCAGATGTACGCGGTGGACGGGGAGCATGCCCCGGAACAGCTCACAGGGGAGAAGAGGAGGCAGCTCCTGGACATGGTGAAATCCGAGGGGCTGGTGTTCTCAGCTCTCTGCGGGGATCTGGGCAAGGGCTTCCACAATGCCGAGCTGAATCCAGAGCTGATCGAGAGGTCCATGCGCATCCTGGATCTGGCCAAGGACCTGGAGACGGACATCGTCACCACCCACATCGGCGTGGTCCCCGCGGATCCGAACCATGAGCGCTATAAGATCATGCAGGAGGCATGCTTCAAGCTGGCCGAGTACGCGGACTCCCTGGACGCGCATTTCGCCATCGAGACAGGGCCCGAGGAGTCCGCTACATTGAAGCAGTTCCTGGACGGCCTCCACTCCACCGGCGTGGCGGTGAACTTAGATCCCGCCAACCTGATCATGGTCACCGGCGACGATCCGGTGCAGGCGGTACATAATCTGAAGGACTACATCGTGCACACCCATGCCAAGGACGGCGTGCGCAACTACTACCGCGACCCCGAGGAGGTCTATGGCCTTGTGGAAGCAGAGATGCTGGCCAGCCCCTCCTTCGCGGAGCTTCCTCTGGGCCAGGGCGGCGTGGACTTCAAGAATTATCTGAAGGCCCTGGACGAGATAGGCTACCACGGGTTCCTGACCATCGAGCGCGAGGTGGGCGACGACCCGGAGAAGGATATCCGCCTGGCCGTAGATTTCCTGAATGGTTTGATAAGGTAAAATCCCGAAGGCGCACGAGAGGAATTTTCATGAGTGCACTTTCGAATGAAAGTTCCTCTCATAAGATGTGTGCCGAGGGATTATACCCTTTAGTGCTGTCGCGCAGCGACTTTAATAGGAGGATTTTGAAATGAAATTTTCTGTCAGTGTATATAGCTTCATGCAGTATATCCAGGACGGCAGGCTCACGCCCTTTTCCTGCATCGAAAAGGTAAAGGAGATGGGCTTCGACGCGATCGAGTACGTGGACTTCGTGTTCCCCAAGGATGAAGACCCGGCAGAGTACGCGAAAAAGCTCCGGGCGGAGGCCGACAGGGTGGGCCTGGCCATCTCCAACTATGCCGTGGGAGCGGACTTGTTAGGCGGCAGCGAGGGCAATCTGGAGGCCGAGGTAGAGCGCCTGAAAGCCCAGGTGGACATCGCCGCCATCTTGGGCTGCCCCACCATGCGCCATGATACGATATTTGCGATTCCGAACAGAACCTACCATGGGTACGACAATGTCCTGGAGCGCCTGGCAAAGGGCTGCCGGGCCGTGACGGAGTACGCGGCACAGAAGGGCATCAAGACCATGACGGAGAACCACGGCTTCATCTCCCAGGACAGCCTGCGGGTGGAGAAGCTGATCAACACGGTGGCCAACGACAATTTCGGCCAGCTGGTGGACATGGGCAACTTCCTGTGCGTGGACGACGACCCGGTGACGGCGGTGGGCAGATGCGCGCCCTACGCATTCTACGTCCATGCCAAGGACTTCATCGTCAAGAGCGGCCAGGCGGCCGATCCGGGCCAGGGCTTCTTCCTCTCCAGGGGCGGCAATTTCCTGCGCGGCACGGTGGTGGGACACGGAGACGTGCCTGTAGTACAGTGCCTGCGGGCCCTGAAGAGTGCAGGATACGACGGATACATAGCCATCGAGTTCGAGGGCATGGAGGACTGCCTGAAGGGCGTGGCCATCGGCCTGGAGAACCTGAAGAGATATGTGGCGGAAGTGTATGGGGCTTGATGCGCGGCTGCCAGAGATGACTGCGCAGGTACATGGAAAGGGGCTGCCGCATTGCGGCGGCCCTGAAATATAATGGCATGGGCAGCGCGGAAGCCCTCGGGCAGATCTGGAGAGTCCTGGCAGGTGAGGATTCTCCCGATTATAGAGAGACAGGAGAAAAACATGGAGTGCTACAAATTCAGGAGGGCCCAGGCCATCTGGGCCAGAGGCCGGGAAGAGGAGATGAACTGCGAACTGGCCTTCCGGGCAGTGATTCCCGCAGGGGATTTGGAGCTGCATCTGGCAGCATCATCGATATACCGACTTTGGATAAATGGGAAATTCGTATGCGCGGGCCCTGCCAGAGCGGCTCACGGATTCTACAATGTGGACGAAGTCAGCCTGTCCCGGTGGCTCACGGAACTGGAAAACGTGGCGGTAATCGAGGTGGTGGGCTATAATGTGAACAGCTTTGACACCTTGGACCAGCCCGCCTTTCTGGCGGCGGAATATGTGCAGGGAGACCAGGTGATTGCCTGTACCGCCGGGGAGGGGCTGGCCATACATGAGCTGAAGCAGCGCGTACAGAGGATACAGCGCTACAGCTTCCAGAGAGCTTTCGCGGAGTGCTATCATCTGCGGGCGCGAACCCAGGGCTTCTATACGGAAGTCTCCTGGGGGAGCCTGCCGGAACCCCTGCCTTTTGCTGTCCAGCCCGGCAAGAGGTTTCTGCGGCGCAGCGTCCGGATGCCGGAATTTGAACAGCTTTCCGCCAGGGCGCTGGTGGAGAGGGGCCGCGTGGACTTCCAGCCGGTGAGCGGGAAACCTGTGCTTTCCTGGGAGAGCGCGCACCTTGGAAAGACCTTGAAAGGGTATCTTGCCCAGGATTTGGAGGAGCGGCTGTCGGATGAGGGGCAGAGTATGGCCTTCCTGCCGGAACAGGATTCTGCAGGGGAGGGATTTTTGCTGGATCTGGAGGACGGCTACGGCTTGTATGAGCTTCCTTTCAACGCCACGGGATTCCCCTGTCTAAGCGTGCAGTGCTGTGAACCCTGTACAGTGTATCTGATGTTCGATGAGACGCTGGTGGACGGGAAGCTGAATTTCCTGCGCATGGGCACCTACAATTTCTTCAAATATACACTGGACGCGGGCCGCCATAGCATCATGACCTTTGCGCCCTACACCATGAAATATATTCAGGTAGCCGTAAAGGGAAAGGCCCTGCTTCAGGAACTCCATCTGGTGGAGTACAAGCATCCGCCTGTGCCCCGCAGGGTGAAGCTGCCCCAGGATCCGCAGCTAAAGGCAATCTATCACGCGGCCCGGGAATCCTATCTCTCCAACGCGGTGGACGTGTTCATGGACTGTCCCTCCCGAGAGCGGGCCGGATGGCTGTGCGACAGCTTCTTCACCTCCAGGGTGGAGCATGTGCTGACCGGGGAATGCCTGGAGGAGCGGGCGTTCCTGAACAACTTCCTCCTGGCGGAAAAATTCGACAATATCCCCCAGGGAATGTTGCCCATGTGCTACCCCTCCGACCACAATGACGGCCTCTTCATCCCCAACTGGGCCATGTGGTTCGTGCTGGAGCTGGAGGAATATCTGGAGCGCAGCGGGGACAGGGAGCTGATCGACCGGGCCAGGCCCCGGGTCATGGGGCTGGTGGACTATTTTGCCCCCTTTGAGAATGAATACGGCCTGCTGGAGAAGCTGGACGGCTGGGTGTTCCTGGAGTGGTCCAGGGCCAATGACCCGGATGTGGTCCAGGACGTGAATTTCCCTACGAACATGCTGTACATGCGCATGCTGCGGGCAGTGGCCTCCCTCTATGGGGAGGAGGGCCTGGGGGAAAAGGCGGCGCGGCTGCGGGAGACCATCCGAGAGCGTTCCTTTAACGGAACATTCTATACGGACAATGAGCGCAGGATCCAGGAGGGCCTGGAGAATCCAGGCAATACCACGGAGGTCTGCCAGTACTACGCGTTCTTCACGGGTACGGCCACGAGGGAAGAGGATGCCGGACTGTGGGAGACGCTGCTTAGGGATTTCGGCCCCGGGCGGAAGGAATCCGGGCTGCACCCTCAGGTGGCTTTCGCCAATGCGTTCATCGGCAATTACCTGCGCATCGAGCTGCTGTACCGGGAGGGGCTGTATGAGGACGTGCTGAACAATATCCGTGGATACTTCGCCAAAATGGCTGCCCTGACAGGCACCCTCTGGGAGAACGACAACGCGTATGCCAGCTGCAACCACGGTTTCGCGTCCCATGTCATCTACTGGCTCGCGGGCATTTATGGAGTGGAGGAGGATTCGGTTTGAGGAAATATATCTTGGAGGCATGCGTGGATTCGGCGGAATCCGCGGTGGAGGCCACAGAGGGAGGGGCGGACCGCCTGGAGCTGTGCGGCAACCTTATCATAGGCGGCACCACGCCGGAGCGGGCATTGTATGAAAAGGTCAGGGAGCTGACGGACACCAGGATTCATGTGCTGATCCGCCCGCGGTACGGGGATTTCCTGTACACGGACTACGAGTTTGAAATCATCGCCCGCAGCGTGGCGCTGTACCGGGAGCTGGGAGCGGAGGGCGTGGTGGTGGGATGCCTTCTTCCGGACGGCTCTCTGGATATGGAGCGGATGAAGGCGCTTAAGGAAGCGGCCGGCCCCATGAGCGTGACCCTCCACCGGGCCTTCGACATGTGCAGGGATCCATACGAAGCCTTGGAGCAGGCGAAGGCCCTGGAAATACAGACGATTCTCACCTCCGGCCAGAAGGCCGACTGCACCCGGGGCCGGGAGCTGATTGCCGGGTTGGTGCGGGAAAGCGCCGGCAGTGTGGACATCATGGCGGGAGGCGGCGTGGATGCCGATGTGATTCGGCAGATGATTCCCGCTACAGGAGCGTCCAGCTACCATATGTCGGGGAAAAGGGTGCTGCCCAGCGGCATGGCCTACCGGAAGGAGGAGGTCTCCATGGGCGTGCCGGGGCTGGGGGAGTACGAGATATTCCGCACGGCCCGGGAGAAGATCCGGGCGGCCAGACAGGCCCTGGACCAGGGCTGCCGCGTGGATGCGTGAGAATAA
>CAOOJO010000106.1 GCA_948496895.1 uncultured Acetatifactor sp.
TAGGCGGCGATGGGACGGCAGCGGGCACAGACAGCGCGGACGGCAATGGGAGCGATGGCGGCAATGTCGGCACGGCCCAGGGCGGAAGCGGCGGCCTGCGGATGCTTGTCACCGGGAATGGCTACGGCTGCCATACCCAGGAGGGCTATTATTATCTGGAGAAGGAGACGAAGGAACTTTCCGACGGCAGCTACGGCTCCCACCTGATGTACATGGATTTCGCCGCGCTGCAGGAGGTCTACCTGTGCAGCGACGCCGGGTGCAGCCATGATTCGGCGGACTGCGCCTCCGTCCTCCTCTTTGATGAGTTCATGCCCTATACCACCATGCTCTTCCCCTATCAGGAAAAGCTGTATCTGTTCAGCAAGGAACAGGATCAGGACGGCTCCATGCAGACAGACTACGCAGAAGGGGATTCAGGCTGGGGGGCTGTGGAGCCAGACCCCAGCATCCTGTACCGGGCGAACCTGGACGGCACGGGCAGGGAGAAGGTGTACGCCTTTGATGCCTCCGTGGCGGTGGAGGATTTCGTCATGGGGGACGAGAAGGGCCTCTACCTGGTGACCAAGAAGCTGACCTCAGAAAAGGATGGCATGGACAGCTACACACATTCCACGGACCGGAAGCTGGTATTCCTGGATCCGGCGAAAGGAGAGCTGTCGGAGGTATGCTCCATGGACTTTGGCGGCAATATCTCCTGGAAGGTGGCGGGCTGTTATGACAGGACTGTAATAGTGCAGGGAACCGATTACGGCAGGGAGGTCTCCGACCAGGAGCTGTTCGCGGAGGACGGCTTTAAGGAGCTGTATGAAAATTCCAGTCAGGTAATCGCCGCCCTGAACCTGGACAGCGGCCAAATGACGGAAAAGTACCGTATGAGCAACCGCGAGCTGAATTCCTTCCAGCTCTCAGAGAATTTCCTATACTGCTCTCTGGCCGATGGGGGTACCGTAAAGGAAATCAATCTGGACACCGGGGAGGAGCGCAGCGTCTACAACCAGCCCGGCAAGTATTATTATCTGAACTGCGTCATCGGCGACAAGCTCTGCTGCTCGGATATGAGCGGGGATGGCGACGGGGACGGCACCTATTATTACATTGACATCAATACTGGGGAGATGAGCCATTCCGGGCTGGTGAACAAGAGTCTGGGCTGGAGCCTGGAATTCCGGGCAGTGCTGAACAAAGATGTACTTGTAGTCTACGACTACGAAGCCACGCCCACAGGAGAAGACTCCTACGAGATCACCCTGTACCAGCACGGCCTGATCTCCCAGGAAGACCTGTTCGCGGGCAATGATAATTTCCGCAAAATCAATATGGTAGGAACGGGGTGGTAGAGCATGCTGGAGCTATGCGGAATCACGAAACGATATGGGGACAAGCTGGCCCTGGATCAGGTCTCCCTGAAGCTGGACGCGGGCATCTACGGTCTGCTTGGCCCCAACGGCGCGGGCAAGTCCACCCTGATGAACATCATCACCGGCAACTGCAGGCCCACGGCGGGGCAGGTGAACTGGGAGGGAAAGGAGATTAAAACCCTGGGGGCGGACTACCGGAGCCTCTTGGGCTACGCCCCTCAGCAGCAGGGGCTGTACGACAGCTTCACAGGCAGGCGGTTCCTTTCCTACATGGCCGCGCTGAAGGGCATCCCCGGAAGGAGGCAGCGGGCGGAACTCGAAAGGGTGCTGGACTATGTGAACCTGCGGGAAGCGGCGGGGCGTGCCATCGGCACCTACTCCGGCGGCATGAAGCAGCGCATCCTGATTGCCCAGGCCATGCTGGGGAATCCCAGGCTGATCGTGCTGGACGAGCCTACTGCCGGGCTGGATCCAAAGGAGCGGGTGCGGATCAGGGAGCGGATAGCGGCCCTGTCCGGGGACAGGGTCATTTTGGTAAGCACCCATGTGGTCTCGGACATCGAGCCTATCGCAAAGGAGGTCATCCTGATAAAGGAGGGGCACATCCTGGACCGGGGAAGTGTGGAAGGGCTTTGTGGGAAATACGGCATGTCAGCAGGACTGGAGGAGGTCTACATGCGGCTGTTCGGAGAGGAGGAGAAGGATGCGGCTTCTGGGATTTGAGCTTGGGAAGGTATGGGGCAGGCGCAGCTTCCTGCTCAGCGTCTGCGTGCTGCTTGCCGTGAACGGGTTCCTATTGTGGTACACCAACCTGCCTGACGGGGAGGAGCCGGGCCTGTACGCCTACCGGGCCTTTGGAGAGGAAATCGCCGGGATGACGGAGGAGGAAAAAGGGCAGTATGTCACCGAATATAAGGAAACCATGGAGGGCGTGCGTTTTGTGGAGGAGGTGACCATGCTGCGGGGGATGTCCGGCGAGATGGGAGAGGCTCTGGCGGCCCAGATGCTGGAGGCCTCGCCGGGAATGTTCGAGGCCTGGTACGATACCTACCAGAGCGGGGGATATCTGCGCTTTACGGACTCCCTCTGGCAGGAGGAGCGGCTGGCGCGGGAGCTGTACGATGAGTGGCAGCGCTGCGCGGAGTACGGGGAATACCTGCAGGCCGTGCAGGAGAACAGGACGGCCCTGAAGGGCATCGGCATCTTCGGCGGGACGGCGGGGGACTCCTTCTCCGCCCGGAACGTGGAGAAGAGCGCGAGGGATTACCAGAGGCTCACCGGGGAGGGAATCCGCTGGATGCCGGGGAAAGCCGTCACCAGCTCTCTGGAGAACCGCTGGACGGATCTGTTTCTGCTACTGTCGGTGGCCTTTTTCGTGGGTTACCTGATTCTGGAGGAGAAGGAGAAGCGGCTCTTCTACATCACCAGGTGCGCGAGGAAGGGCATCCTGCCAGACGTTTGGGCCAGGCTGGGGGCGCTTTTTC
Source organism: uncultured Acetatifactor sp. (assembly GCA_948496895.1). Lineage (GTDB taxonomy): Bacteria > Bacillota > Clostridia > Lachnospirales > Lachnospiraceae > Acetatifactor. Next base: position 2,846 of record CAOOJO010000106.1, read on the forward strand.
TCCACTGTCTGGCAGCGGCGGGGCTGTTCTATGGGGAGAACCTGGCGTTTTATGGGCGGGCGGCGGGCCTTGGCGACCTGTCCGCCAGGCTCCAGTCCCTGGCGGCCTACCGGGAGAGCTGCCTGGAGATCAGCGTCCGTCAATTTATCCTGCTGTCCGTGGCGACCAAGGGGCTGGCGCTCTTTGGCTTTGGGGTCGTGATTGCGGCGGCCTGTCTGCTGTCCTCCGGCTTCTTTCTGCCCTATATTGTGGGGGGCCTTTGGTATGGGGGGAGCTATGCGCTGTACGCCGCCATCCCCGCGGGCTCTAAGGGGGCGGCGTTCAAGTACCTGAACCTGGCGGGGAGCCTGCAGACCCAGAAGCTCTACGGCGCTTATCTGAACCTGAATCTGTTCGGCAGGCCCATGTCCCGTCTGGCGCTGACCCTGGGGCTGCTGGGACTGATTATTCTGACAGGAGTGTCACTTTGTCTGCTTTTGTTCGCCAGGGGGGAGCGGCTGGAGCTTGTCAGGGGGCGCTTTCTCTGGACGCTGCCCTTCAGGCCCCATGGAAACGCGTTCCTCCATGAGGGCACAAAGGTAATGGCGACCAACCGGGCGGCGGTGCTGCTGCTTTTGTTCGGCGCGCTGATCGGCTATCGGGATCTGTCCCGGCAGTATAGCCTTTCCGCCCAGGAGCAGTATTATCAGGATATCATGCTGGCGCTGGAGGGGGAGCTGACACAGGAGAAGGAGGAGCTGGTGCTGGCGGAGGAGGCCCGCTACAGGGAGGCTTTCCGGGAAATCCAGCGGATTGAGGAGCTGGTAGCCGCCGGGGAGATCGGCGAGAGGGTCGGGGAGGATATGAAATCGCCATGGTACGCGGTGACGGCCTTTTATCCGGCTTTTTCACGGGTATGGCAGCAGTATGAGGACATCCATGAGAATGGCGGGGCTTTTTTGTATGACACCGGGTATCTGTATCTGTTCGGGATAAGGGGCGGGGAGTTCAGAGTCGATCTGCTGCTGTTGACAGGCGGTATGATACTGGCTTTCGGGGACGTGATGGCCATGGAGGACAGGAAGGGGGCCTGGAACCTGCTGGGCGCCACCCTGCGGGGGAGGAGGCGGATCATGGCGGACAAGGCGATTGTATGCGCGGTGGCGGCAGCGTTGTTTTCCCTGGTGCCGTTCCTGTGCAGGATGATAAACATCCAGGGGGCGTTCCCTCTGCGGGGGTTAAGCTTTTCCGCCACGGCCATTCCCTGCTTCCGGAAGCTTCCGGCCTGGCTGCCCGCAGGGGGGCTGGTGATGATTACAGCCCTGTGGCAGAGCCTTGTAGCGGTGGCAGCGGCGCTGGTGGTGCTGTTATTGTCATACTGGAGGAAGGATTCCCTCCAGGCTTATTTCTTCGGGGTGGCAGTTCTGCTGGTGCCACAGGTTCTGGGGCTGCTGGGGCTTTCCTTCGCGGACTGGCTTTCCCTCTATCCCCTTTACAGGTGGACGGCGGGGGCGTGAAGCCTGAGCCATCGGCGGTTCCAGCGGGAGCGTGAAGCCTATCCTATTGGCTGTTCCGGCGGGAGCGCAAAGCCTCTATCGTCCCCCGCCGCCCGGAAATCTACCGCTCCTGCCACTCCTCCCTGCCGGAGTCGGACCAGACCACCATGTTCCGGCCATTGTGCTTGGCCCTGTAGAGCATGTTGTCCGCAATCTTTAAGTAGTCGTCATAGGTATCCCCGTCCTTTGGCAGCAGGGTGACGCCGCCGATGCTGATGGTGACCCAGGGCGACACGGAAGGGTCGTGGGGGATATGGAGATCTTCCACTGCCTGGCGGATGGTCTTTAAGAACTCAAAGGCCGACCGGGCGTCGTTGCCGATGAGGATGGCCACGAATTCCTCCCCGCCGTAGCGGCCAAAGAAGTCCGTGGAGCGCTGCAGGAAGGAGGACGCGGTCTTTGCCACGGAGGCGATGACCTTGTCGCCTGCGGGATGGCCGAAGGTGTCGTTGTACACCTTGAACTTGTCGATGTCGAACATGCATACGGAGAAGGTCAGTCCCAGCCTGGTGGCCTCCCGCCATTTCAAGATACTCTCGTCCTCGTACCGCCTTCTGTTGGCCACCCCGGTGAGCTGGTCGATCATGGCCTGCTGCATGAACTGTATCTGGTAATGGTGGAGCTTGATGTGGATATTGGCCCTGGCCCGGACGATGACCGGGCTGAAGGGCTTGGTGATGTAATCCACCGCCCCCAGCGTTAGGCCCTTTTCCTCATGCTGCACATCCGCCAGCCCGCTGACTAAGATGACAGGGGTATACTTGGTGAGGATTGTCTCCTGGAACTTTTTCAGCAGCGTGAAGCCGTCCACGTCGGGCATGATGATGTCCAGGAAAATCAGGGAGTAGGCCTCGCCTTTTGCCTTGCGGAAGCCCTCCTCGCCCTTCAGGCAGATGGTGACATCATAGTCCTTGCACAAAATGGATTTCAGATATTCAGCCTGTGCCAGGCTGTCTTCGATTATCAATATTTTGTCCATATATTTCCTTACCCCCGTATGTTTTTGCCGCCGGATGGTGTGGCTCCGGGACTTGGTTCTACTTCAGTTGCTGGCGCTGCAGGGTCTCCGTCACATCCTGCGCCACATACACCGCGGTCTTCGGCAGGTCGTCTTCTCCGACCTGTGCCAGTACAACGGTGGCCCGTACCCACTGAGGAGCCGCGTCTTCCTCTATGGTCTCCTGCGGGAGCTTCCGATAGGTGGCCGACACATAGGGCTGCCACCAGCGCAGGCTCCGGGTCAGGTTGGACATGTTCATGACGCGCAGGTAATCCTCCCTGTCATCGGGATGGATGAAGTTTTCGGCATAGACCCGCAGCGCGGCGGTGCAGCTGACCTCGCTGCCAAGCACGTCCCCGGCCTTGCCCAGCTTCGCCACGGCCCGGAAGGTGTCCCGCTCTATATCTATATAATAGGTGGAGAAGAACAGGCTGCTTAAGCTGCTGATGATATAGGCCCTGTCCTGCATGGTCCGGAGCCTTTCATCCTCCTTGCTCTTCTCGTCGGTGATGTCATGGCCCAGGATATTGACTACTATCCTGCCGTCCTGGCGGCTGTAGATGATATGCTGCTCCAGCCAGCGGGGCGGTTCCCCCTCCCCGGCGGAAGTCCCCCTCATGCGGTACTGGCAGATTTCCTCCGCGTAGTGCTCCGTGGAGGCCGCCTTTTCCCGCAGATGCTCTAATGACAACAGGCTGTCATACTTTATGGCGTCCTCGGGATACAGCCGGGGGAGGAGCTGTTGGGTGTAATAGTTATAATCCCCCACCTGGGCATCCTGGATCCCCGCGGCGCTGTTTAGATGGATGCGCTCGCACTGGCCGTTCTCCAGGTTTACCGTAGTCATCATGGCGAAGCGCGACCGTAGGATCGCCGCAATCTGCATATCCTGTTTGCTGTGGGCCAGCTCCTTGCGCATCTGCTCGTCCATGTTCTCCATGGCCAGTAAGGCCCGCCCGGCGCCCACATGCTCTCCGCTTAGATGGGCCGTTACGGAGACATAGCGGTAGGAGCCGCCGATTTCCCACTGGCAGAGCAGCTCCGCTTCCGTCTCCCCGGCTTCCTTAGCCCGCAGGAGCCCCACGGTGGAGAATTTCGCCAGGAAGCTCTCCCGGTAGGCGGGATGGAGCCTTCCCGCGATATGGGAATGCAGATATTCCTCCCACACGGGGGGCTTTGGGAACTGCTCCGAGGGCGTATGGCCCTCTACCCGGATGATGTCGGTGGCACCGTCCTCCAGGTTGATGGCAAAGACGGCGAAGCTGCGTCCCCCCACGGCCAGGAGGGCGTCCCGGCTATGGGCCTCGTCCTCCTCCCGCTCTAGCCCTTCCCGCATGGTGTCATGCACGTCCTTGACGCAGAACATGGCGGTCTGGTTCTCCTCGCTATAGTCAAAGGCCCTTACGATTTCAATCAGGTTCCAGCGGAATTCCTCCTGGTGAAGGCGGCGGTAAATGCAGGTCAGCATGGACTTGCCGCCGCGCAGGGCGTCCCGTAGATGGGAGAGGCGGGTAAAGGCCCGGAAGCGCTCCACGTCATCGGGATGGACCATGCCGCTTCCCGCCAGGTTCCCGAATTCCCCGGCCAGGTCTTCCGTGCCGCCCTCGGACAGCCACGCCCCCGCGTCGGATTTCAGCACGTCATAGCGGTTCCGGCCCAGATCCAGGCGCAAAATCTTGCGGTAGGCGTAGCCGGAGGCCTCTATGCGGGGCGTGACGCTGACCACGAAGGCCGGAATGGCATCTTTCCAGAGCATCCGGGTGGCCACCATGTCCACCACCCCGCCGAAGGTGGCATTGTAGCTTAAGGACCGCCCCTGCTGTCTGCCCTCTATGGTCAGCAGGGGGCAGTTGCTGCAGGATCCCGTCCACACCTCGTGGCAGGTCATCCCCAGGCGCACCTGGGGCGACACGGTCTGGACTCTTTTGTTGAAATACAGCAGACTGTGGTCGTCCTGCCGGATGACGTAGATACCGGTCTGTGGCATGCTGTTTAAGATGACTTCGTAATCCTTACTCTCCAAAGCTGATTCCTCCCCGGTCAGTCAGAGTGTATCCAATCGCCGGCAAGCGCCGGTTTTTTGCCGATATAAAAAAGAAAAGCCCCAGATGGCAGGCTTTGAGCTGTTCGTCTTCTTCTATGATAAAGAAAAAAGCGGGGATTGTCAAGCCCCGCTTATCTTATCTCTTATCACAGATCGGCGGGGAAGGGAAGTCCCTGCTGCCTGTACTCGGTGGGGGTCATGCCGATGTTCTTTTTGAAATGGGCAATGAAATGGTTCACGTTCTCATAGCCCACCTCATAGCTGATCTCGTGGACTTTCATAGGCGTCTGGGTCAGCAGGGTAATGGCGGCCTGGACGCGCATCTTATGGAGGTACTGCAGGGGGGAGGTCTGGTAGTGGAGCTTGAATTCCCGGCAGAGGCGGTAGCGGTTGACATGGTACCGCCTCTCTAAGTCCGCCAGGGCGCAGTTTTCGCAATAGTGGGCTTCCAGCCGGGCTTTCATGTCGGCCAGGTAGGGGGGAATCCTCTTTTCGGGGAGCGCGTGCTCCAGGGCAAGCCGGGAGAGCGTTCTGGTCAGCAGCATATGGCAGAGGACGGGGTCGGCCTGGGCCTTCCCGAACAGGGGGGAAAGCTCGCCGGAGCGGGAGAGGGCAGGGGGAATCTGCCAGAGGACTTCGTCCTGGGGCAGGCGGCGGTAAAAGTAGGCCAGGCCCGGGCCCGCGAAGTGGAGG